>NZ_JBGCCU010000023.1 GCF_041261445.1 Catenulispora sp. EB89 | reverse complement strand
AGCGCGAGCACCATCGAAACCAACATCAACACCCTGGTGTCATCGCTCTCCCCCTACGGAATCACCAACCACTACAACCCCGACGGCACCCGCGCGGTCGACGTCTACCTCGCCACCGTCCCGGACGCGCCCGGCCTCACCGCGGCGCAGGAAACCGAAAGGAACAACCTCAACACCTGCATCACCACCCAGGGCGCGAACTGCACCGTGAAGATCCTGTTCGGCGGGTCCAGCAACACCGGCGCGGCCAGCGGTTACGTCGACATCGCAGCCGCCGTCGCCGGAGCCGGCAGCAACCCGACCCAGGCGCAGATCAACACGGCGATCCTCACTGCGGTGAAGAACTCGCCCGTGACCGGCTGGTAGCGACGCCAAGCCCGACGTTGGCTGCCGACTTGCCGGCGGCCAACGTCTGCGCCACGTCTGTAGATGGGTGAAGCATGGTCACCGAGATCATGGCATGACGTCGCAACGGTGTAGCCAGCAGGCGCTCCGGCGTGCGGTGGATGTTGACTGCGGACGCCGAACCTCCGCAACATGTGGGCCCGAAGTGGGCCCGTCAGCCCGGAAAGCACCATTTCCGCAGGTCACAGCTTTTCATGTCCAGTACTTCGACATCTAGAACGTGGCTTGACCTGCGGAGACGCAGTTTGAAAGATATGCACCACCTCGTATCGCCCCAGGTCGGCAAGCCGCTGACATGGGGCGATACGTGCATCTATATGTCTGAGGGTCTCTCATGTTCTCGTGATGTGGGCCCAAAGTGGGCCCGTCACCGCGTATGAACTCGCCCAGCTGGCACACCGTCCAACCCCACCTGCCCGTGGGGCTGACATCGGCATGTACATGATGCACACATGTCAGCGAACCGACACGCGCCGAGGTTCTCTATTCCGCGGAAGACGCGGCACACCGCGATGAAATGGCCGGCGTCGTCGACATCCTGTGCGAGCTGGCGCCAGTGCCGAAGGATGCATGGCGCTGGGTCGATGCGACTGACCCCGGTTGTCACCTCGGGTCCGCTGGTTGCCGGGCTCTCTCGTCTGACAGTGTTGGCGGATGGTGGAGCGCGAAGAGTCCAACCCTGACGACTGGTCGACACGTGCACGCCAGTCGTTCCTGACCACTTTGTGGAGCATGATCGTCGACGAGGACAGCTACTCCGATGGTTGTCCGTCGTGGATTGATCTCAGAGGCGACCAGCAGGCCCGGGTTGCCGCCGGTACGGGGGCGGCCGCGCTGCAGCGGATCCTGGCATGCGGCGTGGACCCGGACGATTTGACCGATCTGGTGCGGGAGATGCAACACAACCTCCTCTACGGGGTCTGCCAGCTGATCGACGATCCAGGGCTGTTGGGCATCGGGCTGGACGAGGAATGGTCCGAGCCGACGGACTTCCGCTGGGAACTCGTGGCGGTACGCACCACGGGGCCGGCGGGACAAGCACCGATCCGTGATCTGCACTCTTCGTTCGATGCGGTTGACCCCAGCGGCCGCGACGGTGCGCCGCGTGGAAGGCCGATTCCTGCTCGGCTGCCGGGCTACCCGCTGTATGCCAGGCTGGCCGTCGCCCACGCACAGGCGGGCGACCGTATCCAGGCGATCACCACCTGGCGGAAGGCGACTGGTGCGCCCGTGTCGGAGGCAAAGGCTGCCGTCGACCTTCTGCTCGACCAGGTACAGCAAGATCCGGGGAGTGCGCCCGCCCGCCTTGACGCCGCACCGATCGCCCCTGGAGCCGTCATCGGCCAGGCACCGAATCTACAATCGCCTGACCGGTAGATACGGGAGGGCACAGTGGGACACTTCGAGGGCTTCGACGTCGCCGGTTTCTGGGACGACTCGGCGTACGCGCTTAAGGAGTACGTGGAAGAGGCGCCGCCCTCGCGGGAGTTGATCGCCTCGTTGGAGGAGGAACTCGGCGGGTACCATCTGCCCGACTCATACATCGCGCTGATGAACGCGCATAACGGCGGCGTTCCGACCCGGGTCTGCTTCCCCATGGCCGAGCCGACCGACTGGGCCGAAAGCTACTTGGAGATCTCCGGTATCCGGGGCATCGGACGGACCCGGTCGCAATCGCTCGGGGGTGAGTTCGGCAGCCGGTTCTGGATCGAGATGTGGCAGTACCCCGACATCGGTGTGTATTTCGCGGACACACCCTCGGCCGGCCACGACATGCTCGCCCTCGACTATCGCGCGTGCGGCAAGCACGGCGAGCCGACCGTGGTTCACGTCGATCAGGAGCACGATTTCGCGATCACCTCGGTCGCGGAGAACTTCGAGGCGTTCGTGATGGGCCTGGTCGATGAGTCCGTCTACGACACCTCCGAGCAGGATCGGCTCGACGCGCTGGCCACGGTGCGGGAGGGCAGCTTCTCCCCGATCCTGCTGCGTGCCTTCGGCGAGGTTGCAGACGTTCTGCCCGACGCCGACCGCCGTCTGCGGTCGCTCGGGGAGGCCGTCGTGCAGGACAAGGGGTTCTTCGCCCTGCACGCCGACGCGCGCTCCCTGCTGATGTACGACTACCTGTTCTGGCTGTTCACCAGCTTCAACCGGGTCGGCTCCTTCGAGCAGTACCTCAGGACCCCTCCACAGCACGAGCGGTCCTACGCGCTACCGGACTACGAGCTCATGATCGTCTTCAGTCTCGGGTCCGAGCCGTACGGCTTCACCACCGGCGGGTACGGCCCCGGCTTCCTCGAAGAGTGGTGGGAGTCCCGCATCGCGTCAAGCCATATCGTCGAGACCGCCGACGGCTATCGGTTGGCCGACGCCGTCATCACCGCGATGCTCGACGAACTTGCCACTGTGGCCTGCCAGGGCGGGTAGCCGTACTTGTCATGACGGCGGCGTAGCCCACGGACTGCCGCCTCCCGAGTCGCCCGCGCTGGCTATGGACTCAAGCTCGTCGAGTCCGCCCGGTCACGTCCGCCCCCAGGGCCGACGGCGAGCCTGAACGCACCTCGCCGCCTGCCCCTACCATCGACCGCGATAGAGCCCTACCGTTCCGCGGCAGTGCGCGGCCATGGATAGGCCGGGTCCACGGTGATCGCCACCAGGTGCGGGGCGTCGCGCGGGAAAGCCCAGACGCGTCCCAGAGTGCTGGTGGCGGTGACCGTGGCCTCGTCAAGGGTGACTTCGGCGAACGGGTTGGACGAGCAGGCCACCGCCAGCCACTGCAGCGTGCGCTGCTCGTCGTCAAGCGTCAGCGCGACCCAGCCGACGCTGCCGTGGCTCGCCGACTCCCCGGCGAGGGCACGGTACCCGGCGTGGCCGGACGAGGCCATCGTCCCGTCGACGTCCAGCCAGTCGCTGGCGCGCCACGCAGTGGCCCGCAGGATCTCCGACCAGTGCCAGTCCTCCGACCGCGGGTCGTGGCGCTTGTCATGCGCACGGAGTCGCATCAGGCTCATGACCGACAGCGAGCCGTCGGAGTACACGATGAAGTCTCCGTCGGGGGCCTCGCGGTTCCGCCAACGGTCATGCACGTGGTCAGGAGGATCAGGCACCGCTTCGTCGAAGTTCACAGCGGCCATGATGTTCGAACCGCTCGAGGCGAGTCCAACTCGCCGACTATCAGCAATGAGCGATAGCCGCAACGTGCCCGTCATACGAGGCGAGAGCATCAAGCCGGCCTTCCCCGCTACTTCACTTCATGCCCGGATCGCCGTCGCTGCTCGGCGAGGCCATCGCCCACGCCCACATCTGCGGCAAGTCCTGGGCCGACCTGGTCGCCTCACGCAGCTGCGTGCCCCTGGGCCTCCGGGCCACGTCCCTGGAGCCCGGCCTGGCGACAGCCATCCGACACGACGGGCGCCGCGGGCTCCCGGCCCCGTGCTCGTCCATGGCCGGCGATCGCCGGCGCCGGCGGCCTGTATTCCACGCTCGTCGACATGGGACTTGCCTGCTGACAGCACAGCTACACCCTGTAGCACAACACCAGTATCTCAGGGTTCTCCTTTATTGCGGTTCGCACACATGGGCCAATACGGTTCGCAGCACGAACTCCAACCTCCGTCCCTGCGGACGCGACGAAAGGCGGGACCTGACCCGTGGAAGAGATCGTTTTCGGCTTCGGTGCGCTCAGCACATTCGATGAAACGCTGGACCTACTGCGCCTGGCGCAACTGGCTGAGCGCGAGGGACTGGACGTCTTCTCGCTCTCGGACCACCCGTACCTCGGCGAGCGCCTTGACGCGTACGCCGCCCTCGGTTTCGTTCTTGGCGCGACGGCGCGCCTGACCGGGTTCGTGAACGTCACCAGCCTGCCGGTGCGGCCCCCGGTGATGCTGTCCCGGACCGTGACGACGCTCTCCGCGCTCTCGGGCGGCCGCTTCGTGTTCGGTGTGGGCGCGGGCGGTGTGTGGGATCGGATCTCCGACATGGGCGTGCAGCCGCCGTCGGGCGGCGCCGCGGTGGATGCCCTCGAGGAGGCGATCGTCCTGGTGCGGAAGCTGTCGGGCGGCGGTCCGCCGGTAACGCACAGCGGTCGCTACACGCAGGTGCGCGAGGTCGAGCCGACGCCCGTCCCGGCGCCTGCGGTCTGGACCGGTTCGGTGGGCCCCAAGTCCCTGTCCGTGACCGGTCGGATAGCCGACGGCTGGATTCCCGGATACGGCGCGGACTGGGCCAGTCCGCGCTATCGGGATTCCCGTCCGGTGATCGACGAGGCGGCGGCGTCCGTGGGCCGCGACCCGCGCGAGATCCGCACGGTCTTCAACCTGCCCAGCCTGATCACCGACCAGCCGCTGGCCTCGACGCGCGGTGCGGATGGCGAGTGGCTCGGCGGGTCCGTCGACCAGTGGGTCGAGGAGCTGACCATGGCAGTGCTCGAATACGATGCCGCTGGCTTCATGTACTTCACGCCTGAGTGGACTGCTCCGGACGAGGTTTCGCTCGGACGCTGGGCTGCGGAGATCGCCCCGGCGGTGCGTGAGGCGGTCGCGAAGCACAACGACTAGCGTCGGACGGTCGCTCGACGCCTTACGCCGCCGGCCCTACGGCCCGACAGCCCGACAGCCCGTCACCCTGTTCATCCCGTCAGCAGCTGCCGCCGCCCGAAGCCGCCACCGCCCGAGAAGCTCTCCCTGATCTCATCGGCATCAGGCAACTGCACCTCCTCGAAGAGCATCAACGCCGTCTCCCAGGCCCTACGTGCCGCCGAGCCCTGGGACATCGCTTCCCGCTCCCGGACGATCTTCCGCCACCTCCACACTTCGGAGAAGCGCCGGTAGCAGCCAAGGACCTCAGTGTCTGAGCCAGGCGGTGCACGCTGACCGCGCGCTCGGCGTGGACGATCGCCGCCCCCGGTGATCGTCCACGTACGCCGTGGCGGGCGGGTAAGGACACTGCGTTCGCGACCGCGCTCGCGGCCCGGCGCCGACTCGGACCGCACGAGCGAGATCCGCACATGCTCCGGCGCCTTCGGGTAGTCGCCGCGCGCCTTCTCCATCGCTGCCATGACGTGGTCGACCTTGGCGATTCCGGCATGGTCTTCGAGGTCCGCAGGCACCTTCACGGCGCGGCGCGGCGCGCCGATTATCGGTCTCGTCGTATGTAAGACTTCTGTCTTGCATAGTCGCAATCACTCAGGAGGTTCGTAGTGTCGGACACCACATGCCAAATGTCGATCTCGCTGGACGGCTTCATCGCCGGGCCGGACCAGAGCGGCGACAGCCCGATGGGCAAGCGCGGGATGGAGCTGCACGCCTGGCACATCGGTGACCCGCGGGCCACCGACGCCGACGAGGTCGCCAACGGCTGGCTCATGCGCCCGCGCGGCGCGCATGTGATGGGTCGGAACACGTTCGGTCCGATCCGCGGGGAGTGGGATGCGGACTGGACCGGGTGGTGGGGTGACGAGCCGCCGTACCACGCGCCGGTGTTCGTGCTGACCCACCACCGCCGGGACCCGATCGAGATGAAGGGCGGGACGACCTTCTACTTCGTCACCGACGGCTTCGACGCCGCCTACGCCGCCGCGCTCGAGGCCGCCGGAGACAAGGGCGTGGACATCACCGGCGGGGCCTCGACCGTCCGACAGGCGCTGGCCGCCGGAGTCATCGACGAGCTCACCCTTGACATCGCGCCGGTCCTGCTCGGTTCGGGCGAGCGCATCTTCGACGGGAGCGAGACCTTCGGCTTCGAACCCGTCGAGGCGCTCCATTCGCCGCTGTCCACCCACGTCCGGTATCGCCGCGTCGGCTGACTGCGCTGACCGCGCTCACGGCCGCGGCGCTGCCCAGCGCCGCGGCCGTGCCCTTTCACCGGCACGAGCGGTGTAAGACTCAGGATGCGAATACCGGCGGCTCCGACACCCGGCCGGTGGGCGCGCCGCTCTACCGCCCGGACGGAGGTGGCCCCAACGTGGGCCCGGCGCCGAAGCTCGAACTTGCGCGCCCGCCGCTCGGACTGCAGGCCAGCCGGCCTAGCGCAGTCCGGCTCAGCGCAGTCCGGCGAACAAGTCGTTCTCGGGAACGTCCGTGCCGGTGCCGGCGCCGTCCCGGACCCGGACGAAGGTCTCCACACCCATCAGCTGCGTGAAGCGCTCCTGGCCCATCTTCAGGAAGAAGATGTTCTCGCCTTGGCTGGCGTGCGCTGCCAGCGCGTCGAACTTCTGACTTCCGAACTCGGAGACGTCCACCCACGTGGTGATCTCCTCGTCGGGGAGCCCGATCTCGGGCAGCTCCGCGGCCTCCGTCGGATCCGGCTCGGTCCACGCCGGGTCGAACTCACGCATCGTCTCCATGAACTTCTGCATTCCGGACCGCGGCATCGTCGTCCAGTACAGCTTCGGCGTCAGTTCGGTCAGCGCCAACGCCGCCACCGTGACACGGTTCGCCTGGATGTGGTCGGGGTGACCGTAGAAGCCGTTCTCGTCGTAGGTCACGACCACATCGGGTTCGTAGTGCCGCATGAGCTCGGCCAGGCGCGCGGCGCTCTGCTCGACGGGTGTCCGCCAGAAGGATTCGGGCGCGTCATTGGTCGCCCAGCCCATCATTCCGGAGTCTGCATAATCCAACATCTCCAGATGGGTGATATTCAGGACGTCGCAGCTGGCTTTGAGTTCCTCACGTCGGAGCGCAGCCACCGCAACCGGGTCGTGGCCGGGCTCGCCCGGCTTCACACCTCCCGGTCCGTCTCCACAGCCGCCATCGGTACAGGTGACCAGGACCGTGCGGATGCCCTCGGCCGCGTACCGCGCCAAGACCCCTCCGGTACCTGTCGCCTCGTCGTCGGGGTGGGCGTGGACCGCCATCAAGGTCAAGGGTCGATTCTCCATAGAGACATCCTCCGGTATGGATCGGGTTCGGTTCGCATCCGCGGTGCACCGACACAACCGCCGTGCGCGACGTCGGTACCAACAGACACAGCAGCGTTGAAGACACGCGTTGTTCCTGCACCAGAGCTGGTTCCGTCGCCTTCGTTAGAATCTGCCGGGAGAGCGTGCGGTCCGCGGGCGGCCAGCGGCGAATCCGGTCTCCACCCCAGCACCTCTTGAGGCGGTTCCTTCGACGATGGGGTCTGATTTTTGGGAGCGGGAAGCAAGCCTGATCCGGAGAACGCCGCTGATCTGGCGGAGTTCGTCGAGCTGTTGGGCCGGCTGCGCGTGTGGGCCGGGTCGCCGTCCGTCCGGACTCTGGCCAAGCGGGTGGGGCCGTTGATGCGGCCGCCGCGGGTGGTCTCGCACTCCACGGTGGCGGCGGTGTTCCAGACCTGGCGGCGGCGGCTCGATCTGGATCTGGTCACCGCCATCGTGCGGGTGCTCGACGCGGACGAGGCGGCCGCCGAGCGGTGGCGTTCGGCGTATCTACGGGTGTACCGCGACACCAAGACCGGTGGGCCGACCGGAGTGCTGCGGCAGTTGCCCGTCGATCTGGCCACCTTCATCGGGCGGGAGAAGGAACTCGCCTTCTTGGCCGATGCGGCCGCCCAGGACATGAGCACCGTTGTGATCTCGGCGGTCGAGGGGATGGCCGGCGTCGGGAAGACCCAGCTCGCCCTGCACGCGGCTCATCGCCTGGTGCGCGCCGGGCGATGCGCCGACGCGCAGTTGTACGCGAACCTGCGCGGCTTCGATCCGGACCACGAACCGGCCGACCCCGCCGCGGTGCTGGACGTGTTCCTGCGCCAGCTGGAGGTGCCAGCCGCGCATGTGCCCGCGGGGCTCGACGAGCGGGCGGCGATGTTCCGCGACCGCGTGCACGGACGGCAGGCGCTGCTCCTGCTCGACAACGCTGCCGACGCCGACCAGATCAGGCCTCTGCTTCCGGCCTCACCGACCTGTCTGGTGCTGGTCACCAGCCGCCGCAGTCTGGCCGCGCTGGAGGGCGCCCGCACGATCACCCTGGACGTGCTCGACCCGGCGGAGTCGGTCGAGTTGCTGGCCCGCGTCGTCGGCCCCGAGAGGGTCGCCGCCGAACCGGAGGCGGCGGCGAGGATCGCGGCCATGTGCGGCAACCTGCCGCTCGCCGTCTCGCTCGCCGCGGCGCGGCTGCACTCCCGACCGGCCTGGACTCTGCAGTACCTGGCCGACCGGCTCGGCAACCGGCTGGACGAGATCGGGGCTGGCGGCAGAGGGCTGACTTGCGTCTTCGACCTGTCGTACCAGGGGCTGCCCGCGGCCGCCCGACGAGTGTTCCGGCTGCTCGGCGTCCATCCGGCGACGGACTTCACCGCGGCCTCGATCACCGCACTGGCCGACCTGGACCTCGGCGAGGCCGAGCAGATCCTGGAGCTGCTGCAGGACGAGAAGCTGATCCAGCAGAAGGTCGTGGATCGTTACGAGCTGCACGACCTGCTGCGCGTCTACGCGGCCGAACGCGCCATGGCAGAGCTCGATGACGAGGAACGTTTCGAGGCCGTCGCCGCGG
Organism: Catenulispora sp. EB89; assembly: GCF_041261445.1. Lineage (NCBI taxonomy): Bacteria > Bacillati > Actinomycetota > Actinomycetes > Catenulisporales > Catenulisporaceae > Catenulispora > Catenulispora sp. EB89. The sequence goes on along the minus strand of NZ_JBGCCU010000023.1, from coordinate 186,106 downwards.
TCCTCGAATGGTACGTGGCGACCGCGTCCCAGGTGGGCCGACTGATGAACGCCCATCACCCGCTGCCGTTCCCCACCGACGACGCGAGGGGCCACAACGTCCAGTTCCGCGACAACAAACAGGCACTCTCCTGGTTCGAACGCGAACGGCCGAACCTGCTGCGAGCCTTCTCGGAGGCCACCCGGTCGGGACACGACCACATGGTCGTCAACCTGGCATTGGTGATGGCCCGGATCGAGGAGATCGGCCGCAGCTGGCGAGAGCCCGAACGGCTGCTTCGAGCCGCCCTGCCCCACGCGCGGCGGTCTGCTGAGCCGAAGGCTGAGATGCAGGTGCAGCGATGGCTCGGCCACATGCTCTTCTTGGACGACAGATCGGACGAGGCGCTCGTCCCCCTCGAAGCGGCGCTGGCTCTGGCCCGCGAACACCATGACCTGGTGAACGAACAACGGGCGCTGAACACCATTGCCTTGGCGCACACGGGACTCGGCGATCACGAGCGCGGCCTGGAGGTCGGCCTCCAGGCCTTGTCGCTGCGCGACCACGTTGAAGTGCGGCTCGCGGCCCGCAGCATGAGCGCCTTCAACACCGTCGCGACCTGCCTTCACGAGCTGGGCCGACCGGGCGAAGCGGTCGCCTATGTCGTCGCCGCCATCGAGGAGGCTCGGGCTCACAACGATCAGATGTTCATCGGGATGCTGCTGCACAACCTCGGCTTCACCTATCTCGCCCTCGATCGCCATGCCGAAGCCATCACCGCCTTCGAGGAGTCGGCGTTCATGATGCACGATCTGGGGAACCGGTACGTCCACGCCGACGACCTCAACGGCATCGCACGAGCACTGCACTTCCAGGGTCGCGTGCCGGAGGCCGAGGAGTTCCACAGGCAGGCGCTGGCCGTGTTCGACGACCTGCCGCAAGCCGAAGCCGAGCGGTTTCGCAGCCGACTCGACGCGTCGCCGCTGCGGTATCCCATGTAGCAGGCTCCAGGTCGGCCAGTCGCCGGCAAGTCACCGGCGAATCGTCGGCCTGGAGCGATAACCGTTAGGAAGACACAGGTCCGGCAGGATTGCGGCCGTGGTCGGCTCGTAGACCCGAGTGCCGCCGTGCTCAGGGCGCCTTTGATCGCGGCGCCGGCGGCGGCGGTGAGGGGGCTGTCGACCGCCGACGCCGCGTTGGCGAGGTCGTCCAGGGTCCGGGCGGCGGGGGCCAGTGCATCCACGAGGGTGCAGTCGCCGACTTCGGCTCCGCCGACGCGGTGGATGGCCGCGAGACCGGAGGTGGCTGCGTCGGCGACGGCGCGGGGGCCGGGGGCGCGGTCGTCGGCCAGGGCTGTCATGCCGTCGGTCCCCGATACGTTGGGCGTGCGCGCCTTCTGTACTCCGCCGAGCAGGTTGTCGCCGAAGTCGCCGTCGCCGACGAGTTGGTCGAGGATGGTGAGGTTGTCGTGGACCTGGTCGGTGAGCTGCCACAGGGCGTCGAGGACGTCCTGGTCGGCCGGGTGCTGCGGCGCGCCGGCGACCGCGGATACGGCCCCGGCCTGGGCGCCGCAGCCGTCGCGGCACCCACAGCCAGGGGGCGGGAGGGCAACACCAGCGGGGTGTCGGTCGGGGCCGTCCAGAGTTCGGTCGACTCCGGCTTCATCGCGGTGAGGGTGATGGAGAAGCCGGCCATGTCCAAGGCCGCCGTGAAGGTGCCGGGCAGGACGGCCAGGGGCCGGATGCCGCGCGTGGTCAGCGTTAGCGTTCGGTGCAGCAGAGAGGCGATGGCGTGCAGTTCCAAGCTGGTGGTGGCGCCCAGGCCGTTGACGACGGCCAGCACCCTGTCGTGCGACGTGGGCAGGGCCGCGAGCAGGTCGCCGGTCATCCGGTCCACGAGTTCTTCCACCGGCCGATGGTCGATGATGCCCGTGCCCCGCTCGCCGTGGATCCCGACTGCGTACTCCAAGGTGTCGGGGGCCAGGGCGAAGGCCGGCTGGCCGGTGGCCGGCGAGGTCTGGGCGCGGGCGGCGACGGCCAGGCTGCGTGACCGCGCCACGACCTCGGCGCCGACCGCGGCGAGCTCGTCGAGCTTGGCTCCGCGGTCGGCCAGGGCCCCGAGCAGCTTCTCCACGACCACCGTCGCCGCCGTGCCGCGCCGTCCGGTGGCGGTGTCCTTGTTCTCGCGCCACGAAGGAATCACACATCGTCGCTAGTACCCGTACTCCCGCCAGCGGTCGAGCACCCGCTGCTGAACGTCCTGCGGCCATCCGTTGGCGAAGCTGCCCTTGACCGGGCGGTCGCCGTTCGGGAAGAGGTCCGCGAGGAGGCAGTTGTACAGCACCTTTCCGGCCCGGTAGGAGTGCGCCTCGGCCTCCGACAGGTAGACCGACAGCTGCACGTGCGGCTCGGCCGGGAAGTGGACCTCGCCGTGTTCCGGGTGGGCGCGGGTGGCGAAGGCCCAGACGACGTCGTCGACGTCCGTGATGTCGATGTCGTCCTCGACCAGGAGGATCTTGGGGGCGCCGTAGCCGGCCTTGCCTTCGAAGGCCACTTCGCCGATCTTGCGGGCGAGGTCGGCGGAGGGGGTCGCGGTGGTTTCGTGCCAGTCCGAGCGCAGGGCGATGATCAGCCAGTGCATGGCGGATTCGTAGGAGAACCAGGTCGAGGACACGGGGAGGCCGGCTGCGCGGAGTTTGTGGAGGATCTCGGCGGCGTGCATCGTGCCGGACAGGGTGTGGTCCTCCTCCACCGGCGGGCCGGCGGCGACGACCGGGAGGATCGCGTCGTCCCGGTGGGTGATCGCGGTGACGTGGAAGACCGGCTTGGGCGAGCGGTCGGTGGCGTTGTAGCCGGGGTACTCGTTCATCGGGCCCTCCATCACCGTCTCGTCGAAGGCGATGAAGCCCTCGACGACGATCTCGGCGGTGGCCGGCACCATCAGGTCGACGGTCTCGGCCGGCACGACCTCGACACCCTCGCCGAACAGCGCGCCGAGGAAGTGCGCCTCGTCGGCGCCCTCGGGCAGCGGGTAGGCGCCGACGAACGGCAGCCCCGGCTCGACGCCGAGGGCCAGCGCGACCGGCATCGGCTCGCCGCGCTCGGCCCACTGCGCGCGGATGACGCCCAGGTGCTGCGGCGCCGGGATCAGGCAGGCCAGGGTCTTCGCGTCGTGGATCATCATCCGGTTGATCGACCAGTTGGTCCACGATCCGTCCGGGGTCCTGGCGATGTTCATGCCGTACGTCTGGAGGTAGCGGCCGCCGTCGTTGCCGTGGATCAGCGGCGTCGGGAAGCGGAACAGGTCGACGTCGTCGCCGAGCATCACGTTCTGCTTGCACGGCGCCGAATCCCGGTCCACGACGACCGGCGGGATCCCCGGCTTGTCCCGCGCGGCGACGACCGTCTCGATGATCTCCTGGCCGCCGGCGTCGGCGGAAAGCCCGAGCGACAGCGCGATCCGGGCCAGGGGATGCGCCGTGCCGGACAGACCGCCCGGCGCGCCGAGAACACGGAAACCAGTCCCCTGATATCCCGTGATGTTCGTGAACAACGGAGCCGGGGCCCGCAGATCGTAGGAGCGGCGGATCACCGCCCCGATCTCCAGGTTCCAGTCCACCTCGGCGTCGATCGACCGAACCTCGCCGACGTCTTCCAGCTCGGATATGAACTCGCGCAGGCTGCGCAGGTGCTTCACCGGTGTTCCTCTCATGTCATCCGCCCCATCGGGGCAGGTCGGGCACGTCGATCCCGAACAGGTCCAGAGCCCGCCCGACCGTGTGCTCGACGATGTCGTCCACGCTCTCGGGCCGCAGGTAGAAGGCCGGAACCGGCGGCATGACGACGCCCCCGGACTCCGTCACGGCGGTCATCGCCCGCAGGTGCCCGAGCGTCAGCGGCGTCTCGCGGACCAGCAGCACCAGGCGGCGCCGTTCCTTCAGCGTCACGTCCGCGGCGCGGGTGAGCAGGTTGTCGCCGTTGGAGTAGGCGATGGCCGACAGGGTCCTGATGGAGCACGGCGCCACGACCATCCCGGCGGTCCGGAACGATCCGGAGGCGATCGCCGCACCGATGTCCGCCGGACGGTAGGAGACGTCTGCCATGGCCGCCAGGTCGCGGGCCGACAGGTCGATCTCGTAAGCGCGGGTCTGCTGCCCGGCGGGGGTGACCACCAGGTGCGTCTCGACCCCTGCCTTCCGCGCCAGTTCGAGCAGCCGCACGCCGTACGCGATCCCGGTCGCCCCGCTGATCCCCACGACGAGCCGAGCCGGTTCCATCGCGTCACCTCCCTGTCCACGGCCTGATCACCGAGCCCAGTGTCATCCGGGGCGCCGCGCCCGGTCCAAGACCGGTTACAGCACCTCGGGATACCCTCCGGGTATGGCGATCGATCTCCGTCTCATGCGCTACGTGATCGCCGTGGCCGACGAGGGCGGGTTCCAGCGCGCGGCGGAGCGGCTGATGATGGCGCAGCCGCCGTTGAGCCGGCAGATTCGCGACCTGGAGCGCGAGCTGGGCGTGACGCTCTTCCAGCGGCGACCGGCCGTTCACCTGACCGAGGCGGGACAGGTGTTCGTCGCCTCGGCGCGCAGGATCCTCGCCGAGACCGACCGGATGATCGAGCAGACCGTGTCGGCGGCGCGCGGCGAGGTCGGCTCTGTGCGCGTCGGCTACATCCACTCGGCGGTCTTCGACACCGTGCCGCAGCTGGTAGCCGCGATGGCGCGGTGCTGTCCCGGCGTCACGGTCGACGTCCACGAAGGCTGGAGCCCGGACCTGGACGCGGGTCTTTCGGCCGGCGAATACGACCTCGTACTCTCGCGCGATATCCCCGAGCGCCCGACCTATCTACGCGAGCTGCTACGTGCGGAACGACTTGTCGCAGTGGTCTGTGAAAGCCATCCCCTGGCCGAGCGCGGCGAGGTCGCGTTGCGGGAGTTCGCCGGACAACGGCTGTGCCATCCGGCACGGCGCCTGGCGCCCGGCCGCCACGACTTCATGATGAAGGCCTTGGAAGGGACCGGAGAGCGTTTCGAATACTGGGAGAGTCCGGTCCACGGCCTGGGCCACCTCGACCTGAGCGACAAGCGCAGCTTCGCGCTGGTGCCGGCGAGCGTGGCCGGCCGTGGACCGATCGGCACCGCGTCCGTCGCGATCAGCGACGAACTGCCCACGCTCGACCTACAGCTGGTGTGGCGGCGGGACAACGACTCCGCCGCGCTCGCGGTGCTGATCGGCGCCGCGCGGGATCTCGCGCGGCGCCGCAGCTGGTGCTAGACGTCGCGGGGTATGCACGAAGTCTGATACCGCGTTCGACGTTCGCGTGATCGCCCTGTCAGGAGTTGGAGTACACGCGGCCCGGGGTGATCAGGACGGCGGTGCGCCGCTCTTCGAGCATGACGCGGTCGTAGGTCGGCCAGTCGTCGTGGGTGCCGCCGGCCGCGGTGAAGATGGCGCGCAGGAGGAGTCGGAGGGCTTCGCCGTCGATGCCGGCGTAGGGGTCGTCCGGGCCGATGAGCTCGGCGGTTCCGTCGACGGTCGCCCACTCCCAGCCGGTGCGGGCGGTGAGGGTGGCGTGCGGCCTGGCGCGCAGGTGAGTCAGCTTCCTGCTGCCGCCGATCGCCACGTACGCGGCCACGTCGTGGCCGAGCGTGGGGTGGGCCAGCACCCCGGCGTTGACGAGGGAGGAGTGGATCGTCTGGTCCGCCCGCAGCGTGGAGGCGATGCACAGGCCGTGGTCGCCGGCGGCCACCCGGGCGAAGTCTGCGAGTTCTGTCACGTCTGGAGCCTAACGACGACGGTGGGTATCAGGGCGGGAGAACGGCGCCGACACGGATCGCCTAGACCTGCGTCGAGCCGACGTGCACGATCTCGCTCTGCCACTGTCCGCGCGGCTGCTGGTGCAGGGTCCAGTAGTGCTCGGCGACCAGGGCGGGATCGGAGTCCGTGCCCGCGACCATGTGGCAGTCGACGGTGACGGTCGCGACGTGCACGCCCGCGGGCCCGTACTCCTCGTCGAGGAGCTGAGTCAGGGCACGTACGCCCGCCTTGCCCAGCGACAGGCTCGTGTACCGGGCGTCCGGTCGCGGCATGCCGCCGGTGAGCAGGATCGTGCCGTGGCCCTGCCGTGCCATCTCCGGCGCGATGTGGGCCGCGCTCTGCAGGGCGCCGAGCACGTTCACCGTCCACGCTTGCTGGTGCTGCGCGATGTCCAGTTCGCCGGGGCGGTCCTGGCGGATGATCGCCGCGTTGTAGACGAGCACGTCGGGAACGCCGTACGCGGCCACGGCCGCGTCGAGGGCGGCGCGCAGGGCCGACTCGTCGGTGCTGTCGGCCTGCAGTGGCAGGGCTTTGAGACCCTCGCCGGTCAGCGAGTCGGCCAGGTCCAGGACGCGAGGGCTGCGCGCGACCAGTGCGACCGGCATGTCCTCGCGGGCGAACCGCCGCGCCACCGCGGCCCCGAGCCCCGGACCCGCACCGACAACGACTGCTCCTGCCATGGGAATCTCCTCATCTCGCCTCGTGTTGCGTGGCTCGACGTTAGGACCTGACATCCATGTGAAGTTCAAGGCTAGGTGACGGAGGTCACACGTGCAGATCGGGGAACTCGCGGACCGCACCGGGGTCGCGCAACGACTGCTGCGCTACTACGAGGAGCGCGGGCTGCTCACGCCGCGACGTACCGGAGCGGGCCACCGCACGTTCGAGGAGTCCGACGTACCGCGCGTCGAGATCATCCGGGCACTGCTCGCGGCCGGGCTGAACACGGCGACGATCCGGATCGTGCTGCCGTGCACCGAATACCAGGCCGGCCGGCTGGTGCCGACCTGCCTGGAGATGCTCACCCACCTGACCGGCGAGCAGGATCGGCAGGCGGCGTCCATCGCGCAGCTGGAGCGCTCGAAGGAGGCGATCGACGGCATTCTGGCCGCCGCACCGCCTGAGCTGGGCGATGCCGGTCGGCACGTGGCGCTGCACAATGCCTCGACGAGGACTCCGAACCCCTAGCCTTGCTGACATACAAACTAGTATGTATGTTGGGTTCATGACCGGAGGAACCAGCGACGCCCGCGACCGCCTGATCGAAGGAACCCGCCAGCTGCTGTGGGACCGCGGCTACGTCGGCACCAGCCCGACCGCGATCTGGAAGGCGGCCGGGGTCGGGCAGGGCAGCATGTACCACCACTTCGACGGCAAGCCGGATCTGGTGCTCGCCGCGGAGGAACGCGCGGCGAGCGAGATGCAGGATCAGGTGCGCCGAATCCTCTCCGGCGAGGGGCCGGCATACGACCGGATCGCCGCCTACCTGCTGAAGGAGCGCGACGCCCTGCGCGGATGCCCGATCGGGCGGCTGGCGGCGGATCCGGAGATCGCCGGCGACGCCACACTGCGCGAACCGGTGCGGGAGACCTTCGTCGTGCTGCACGAATGTCTGGTCGCGGCGATCGAGGAGGGCAAGGCCGGCGGCGAGTTCCGGGACGACCTGGACGCGGCCGGAATCTCCTACGCGCTCTCGGCGGTGATCCAGGGCGGATACACGCTCGCCCGGGCAGAAGGTTCGGTCGTTCCTTTCGACCGCGCCGTTCAGGGCGCACTGGAGCTGTTGCGGCTCGCCACTCACGAAGGCCGGTAGCACCCGGACCGATCAGCCCCGGTAGTACCGGGCCGATCGGCATGCCCGCCGCCGGACCACTTCTTGCTGAGGAGCGTCGTGTCGTCTCAGTCCTGTCTGACCACCGAACCGCCTGTCCCCCCGTCGGACGTCCGGCCCAGGACCCGGGCCCACGCCTGGGACGCGGGCCTTTTCGGGCTCTGTCTCGGCACCGCGTTGATCGTGATGGAAGCCAACGTGATGAACGTGGCCCTGCCGGTCGTCAGGACACGGATGCATGCCGATGCGGCCGCGGGGTTGTGGGTCGTGGACGCCTACACCCTCGTGCTCGCTGTGCTGCTGCTCACGTGCGGCCGCATCGGAGACCGCATCGGGGCGCGCAGGAGCTATCTGATCGGACTGGCGGTCTTCGCCGTCGCATCGGTGCTGTGCAGCCTGGCCGCCCGAGCGGACGAGCTGATCGCCTTCCGCGCCCTTCAGGGCCTGGGCGCCGCGCTGCTGGCCCCTGCTCCGCTGGCGCTGATCGCCCACAAGTACACCGAGCCGGCCGCCCGGGCCAGGGCCGTGTCGGTGTGGGTGAGCGTGGGAGGGATCGGATTCACCGTCGGCCCGCTTCTCAGCGGCCTGCTGGTGGACAGCCTCGGCTGGCGCAGCGTCTTCCTGCTCAACGTGCCCGTCGTGGCGATCACCGGATTCCTGGTTCGCCGGTACGTCGCGGAGGCGCCCAAGAGGACGGTCCCGTTCGACCTGTCCGGGCAACTGCTCGCGGTGATCGGCCTGGCGGCGATCGTCTACGGATTCGTCGAGACGAGCCTCACCGGCTGGGGATCCGTCACGGTATTGGGCCCGCTTCTCGTCGGCACGGCAGTACTCGTGGCCTTTGTCAGTGTGCAGCGAAGGCGCGGCCGGCACGGGGACGAGGTGCTGCTGCCGCCGAGCATCCTTTCTGCCCGCCCGGTCCTCGCAGGGCTGTTCAGCGGCGCGGTCTACAACTTCACGCTCTACGGCATGCTCCTCGTCTACACCTTCGTCTTCCAAAGCACCCGGCACTACTCCGCCATGCGCACCGGTGCGGCCTTCCTTCCCGTGACGCTGACCGCGATCGCCGTCAGCCTTCTCGGCGGTGGCGCCTTTGTGGCTCGACGCGGGCCGCGGACAGGGCTGTGCATCGGAATGGCGTTGTCCGGAACCGGTCTGGTGGTTCTCGCCCTCGTCCCTGGTAAGGCTCCGTACATAGCGATCGCCGCCGGGTTCGTCATATTCGCCCTGGGCCTCGGTGTGACGGCTGTGGCCCAGACGCTCGCGGTGATGTCGTACTCCGGTGCCGAGCACCGGAACGCGGCGTCCAGCTCCCTCAACGCCGCTCGGCAGACCGGCGGTGTGCTCGGCGTCGCGCTGCTCGGCGCGATCTCCTCCGCGGACCATTCCGCAGACCATTCCGCGGGCCCGTCCGCGGCTGTGGCCCTGGCCGCGATCGCCTGCCTCGCCGCGATCGTCGTCGCCTGGCGCAACCTGCCGGCGCGCAGGTCGCCTTCAGCCAGTCGCTGATTACCCCGCTTTCGCCCAGACAGGGAAACGTCTATGGACATCCACTACGACACGCTCATCGAAACCGCAGAAGCGATCCGAACGCGCCAGATCTCCCCCGTGGAGCTGACCCACATGATGCTTGACCGGATCGCGCTGGTGGACCCCCAGCTGCACTCTTATGCGACTGTCACCGCAGAACTCGCACTGGCCCAGGCGGCCCGCGCGGAAAAGGAGATCCTCGCGGGCCATTACCGCGGTCCCCTGCACGGAATTCCCATTGCGGTCAAAGACATCTTCGACACCGGCGGCATCGTGACCGCATCCGGCATGCCACTGCACGCCGAGCGCGTACCGGAGGCCGACGCCACCGTGGTCGCGCGCCTCGCCGACGCGGGATCCGTACTGCTCGGCAAGCTGCAGCTGACCGAAGGCGCGCTCGCGCATCACCACCCGGACATCACCTCGCCGAACAACCCGTGGAACACCGACTACTACGCCGGCGCGTCCTCAAGCGGTTCGGGCGTCGCGACGGCTGCCGGGCTGTGCTTCGGCGCTCTCGGCAGCGACACCGGGGGCTCGATCCGCTTCCCGGCGGCAGCGACCGGGCTCACCGGCCTCAAGCCGACGTGGGGCAGGGTGAGTCGGCACGGGATGACCCCGCTCGCGGAAAGCCTGGACCATGTCGGAACCCTGACACGGGCCGCCGCCGACGCCGGCGCGCTGCTCGGTGTCATCGCGGGTCCCGACCCGCTCGACCCCACGGCCCTCACCGCCGTGGTGCCGGACTACCTCGACGGGCTCGGGAGCGGGATCGCCGGCGTCCGGATCGGCATCGACACCCGCTACAACGAGACCGGCTGCGATCCCGCTGTCGTCGACGCGGTACGCGACGCCGCTCGGGTCTTGGAGAACCTGGGCGCCACGCTGCGAGAGGTATCGCTGCCGGACTACAGCGGAGTCGTCGCCCACTGGGGCTCGATCTGCGCCGTCGAGGCCGCGATCGCGCATGAAGCCACCTATCCCGCCGACGCCGCGCGATACGGCAGGCTCGCCGAAACCCTCGAAGCCGGACGCGCGGTGCAGGCGATGGACTTGATGCAGTGGCACTACGAACGCCTCGCCTTCACCGGCGCGCTCGCCACGCTCTTCCGCGACATCGATCTGCTGGTGATCCCGACGCAGCCGCGCGCCGACTTCACCTTGGCCGACGAAGCCGAGGAGTTCTCCACCGCCGAAGGACTCGCCCACTTCATCCGGTTCGCCACCCCCTTCGACATGTCCGGCAGCCCGACCATCACTCTCCCGGCCGGGTTCACCGACAAGGGTTTGCCGCTCTCGTTCCAGCTGGTTGCCAGGCACCTGGACGAACCTCTGCTGATCAGGGCCGGCGACGCCTACCAGCGGGCCACCGACTGGACCGAGCGCCACCCGATGTGAGCCCGGGCCGCCGGTGACAGATCGGACGGCCCCGACGGCCCCGCCGATCAGGCCGAGCACGCCTTCTGCACCATGGTGGCTAACACCGTCGGCTGCATGGTCTTCATGAAGGACTCGTCGCTCGCGGCAGAGGCGCCGGCGGCCGTGGAGCGGGCGGCGAACCGGAAAAGGCCCCAGTCCGCTGTCCAGGTTCGGGGCGCGGTGCAGCTGGAGAAGGCCACGTGGATCGTCGCGGTGCCGGTGCGGCCGGGGGTCAGGGCCAGGGGTGTGTCGGGGCTGGTGACGGTGATCTCCCGGGACTGGGCGATGATGCCGTCCACGCTCCACGATGACTCACCGGCGGTTGCGAAGGCGAAGGTGAGGTCGAAACCGAGGCCGGTGCCCACGGGGTGGGGACGTTGGGTGGTGTCGACGGAGACCACGTACACGTCGTTCGTCCCGGATCGGCAGTGTGCGGCTTGATCGTGGGAGAAACGGTCCCAGACGGCGCCGGCGAGGGGCACGTCGTAGCTGTGGCGCATGGTCGGGTCCTGCGGGGCGCCGACGCTGTAGCGGATCGTGAGCGGCAGGACGGCTATGGAGTCGCACTCGAACGGCAGCGTCATCGGCAGGGACCGTGCGCTGTCCGCGGCGATCGTTCCGGGTGGCCACGTCGAGGTGGTGCCGATGCGGGTGCCTGTGGCGTCGAAGACGTCCGCGGTCACGATGTCCAGCGGGGATGTGGCCCCGTTGGCCAGCTCCAGTCCCAGGACGGCGTTGCCGGCGCCGCTGTCGGACGTCAGCGTCGTCCCGGTGATGCGGACCATGGTGAGGTCGGCGTTCCCCGCGACGGACGTCGGCTGCGGGCTCGGAGTCGGGTGGTGGCTCCGTGGCGTGGGCCATGCGACGACCGTCAGGGCGGCCACGGCGGCCAGCGCCCCGGCGATGCGCACGCCGCGAGGCAGACGCCTGATATGCCAGGGCCGCCGGCCGTCGAGGCCGATGGTCTCGCGATCGGCGGCCGCGACGCGCGGGCCGTCACCGGGCAGCGCCGCGTCGTCGTCGACCAGCTCGACGACCAGCTCGGCGACGGGTTCGCTGGCGGGTTCGCCGGCGGCGGGGTCCGGCTCTCCGGTCGGGTCCGTCGGCCTCGTCGGGCGTTTCGATCCCATCGCCGCATTGTCCCGTCCGGAGGGGCCGGCCGCCAGGGATCCGCTCAGTAGTAGATGGGACCGAGCGCGCCGCCGCTGGCGATGAGCGGGTCGCCGTTGAGCGCCACGCTGAGCGGGCTGGCCAGGAACGCGACCACCGCGGCGACCTCGTCCGGGGTGACGATGCGGCCGATGGAGATGGTCGCGGCGAATTCGCGCTGGACCTCCTCGAGGGTCAGCCCGCGGGCCGCGGCGTTGGCCGCGAGGGCCTTGGTGCCGTTCTCGGTGCTGGTGGCGCCGGGGTGGACGACCGTGACGTTCACGCCCTGCGGGCCCAGTTCGTCGGCGAGGTTCTTAGTCAGCGCGGCGACCGCGACGTTGCGCACCGATCCGACAACCGAGCCGGTGCGGCTGGCGGCGGTGCCGCCGATGTTGATGATCCGGCCCCAGCCGCAGTCGACCATGCCGGGCGCGAACGACCTGGCGCAGCGCAGGTAGCCGCGCACCTTGACGTTGATCTCCTCCTCCAGCGCGGATTCCAGGATCACGCCGGGGTTGGTCCTGGCTGCGTTGTTGACCAGGATGTCCACGCCGCCCAGCCGCTCCTCGGCGGCCGCGGCCATGGCGGCCACCGAGGCGTCGTCGCCGGTGTCCGCCGCGATGCCGATCACGCGCGCGCCGGTGGCGGCGGCGAGCTTCGCCGCCTGCTCCTGCGCGACGCGGCCGTCGCGGCCGACGAGCGCGACGGCGGCCCCTTCCCGGGCCAGGGCCGTGCCCACCGCCAGGCCGATGCCCCGGCTGCCGCCGGTGACCACGGCCCGCTTGTCGTTCAGTTTCAGGTCCACGGTGGGTTTCTCCTTGGTGCGTCACGGTTTCGTCGGTTCACCAGATTCTCGCCCGGGACGGCCTCCCGCGCCCGGCGAGCCCCGGCCGACGTCAGTGCCAGTCCCACCGGATGCCGACGATGCCCGGCGGAACCGGGTCGACGTTGATGTGCACCGCGTGGTGGCCGGTCATCGGCAGCTCCTGCTCGACCGCGCCCCGGTACGCGAAGCAGGCGACCGGCAGCCGCGCCGCGTCGAAGCGGACCTGGAGCGCGTACTGCCCGGCGGGGAACCGGAACCCGCGGTGGAAGTCCCGGCACTCGACGGCGGCGCGATCCGTGACCGCGTAGCGGATCAGGTGGGTCTGGTCGGGGCGCAGCGTGAGGTCGAAGAGCAGCTCCGCGACCAGCAGGCCGGCCTCGGCGTCGCGGCGGACCCGGCCGACCCGGCAGTTCTCCAGCGCCTCGACCTCGATCCGGTCGATGTCGGCGCCGGGGTCGGCGTCGACGATGGCGACGTAGCGGTCGACGCCGTCCTGGTGGGCCCGCAGGATCTGGAAGTTCTCGCGGCGCGGCGAGCAGCCCTGGCCGTCGATCCAGACCTGTTCGTGCTGCGCGGCGATGTGGAGCTTGGTGTCGGCGACGGTGCCCAGGGACGCGAGCAGGTCCGTCAGCGCGGCCCAGGTCGGGAGGATGTGGCGGTACTCCCGGGAGCCGGCCGGCAGCCCCACGCCGTGTCCGCGCGGCCGGGGCGGTCCGAGCAGGACCAGCAGGGAGTCCGAGGGCAGCCCGAGGATGTCTTCCAGGACTGAGACGGCGCGCAGCGACGAGGGGCGCTCCGGACGGCGGCGGCCGTTCTGCCAGCAGCTCAGAGTCGCGATGCCGACCCGGACACCGCGTTCGGACAGACGGCGCTGCAGGCTGTCCAGCGAGAGGCCGCGCGCGGCGACGGCGGCCCGGAAGGCCTCGGCGAACGAGCCGGTGCGCAGGGCCGTCGCGGTGGTGGGCGAACCGGTGTGAATGTTCACAGTGAGACAGGCAACTGCGGTGTTCAGGAGGCTGTCAAGGTGTGCTGACCGGGGGTTCGCGCGGCGTTCACACCGGCGCGCGCTGTGAACGGCCGCCACTGCCTTCACCGTGTCGCCGTATCGGCCTCCTGAGTGCTGTTCTCGCTGGTCAGGGCGGACATACGCTCACGCCACCATCCACCCGGACGGACTCGAGAGGAGTCCCGCGTGTCCCCCACACCTCGCGCCAAGCGTCCCGGACGGTTGCGGTCCGCCGTGCTCGCGACAGCGGTGGCGTTGCTCACCGCCGTCGCGGTGCCGGCTTCGGCAGCCACCGCCAACCAGCTGAACCTGACCATGCAGTCCCAGCAGTACTCGAACTGGTGCTGGGCCGCCTCCGGCAACACCGTCGCCGCGTTCTACGGCTACGACTACTCGCAGAACCAGTTCTGCGACATGGCGTTCGGCAATTCGCTGAACGCCTCGTGCTCGAACTCGCAGGCGTCGCTGGCCGACGACCAGACCGCGTTCCAGCAGATCGGGATCTCGCCGGGGAACTACGTCACCGGCTACCTGTACTACTCGTCGATCATCCGCGAGATCGACGCCGGGCGGCCGGTGATGGCCCGGATCCAGTGGTCGTCGGGCGGCGGGCACATGGAGGTGCTCTACGGCTACGACCAGAGCCAGGGCTGGGTCTACTGGGGCGACCCGTGGCCGTCCGACGATCGCTACAACTGGGGCTCCTACAACTACTACGTGAGCAACGGTTCGTTCTCGTGGACGCACTCGCTCGACTACATCGGCGCGTGAGGAGGCAGCAGACAATGAGACTCGTCATGACCGCCGCGGTGGCAGCGATGACGTTCGCCATCGGCGGCGTCGCCCACGCCGGCACAGCCGCGGCCCCGGCTGTCCCCGCGGCCCCCTCCGCGACCGACGTCGCCGCCGCGCGCGACGCCGCGACCAACGCGCTCCCCACCGTCGGTGAGTTCTTCGCCTCCGGCGGCCGGAAGCCGCAGGGCGACGCCCGACAACTCGCCGCGGCGGCCGTCGCGGCGGCACCCCGCGTCGACAGCACGACCGTGCCGGTCTACTACCTCGCACCGGCCTTCGTCGCGGACGCCTCGTCCTCCGGGACGGCCACGCCGGTGGCCCAGCTGTCCTTCATGGCCACCGACACCGTGAGCGCGAGCGGTTCCCACGCGTCCGTGTGGACGGCGCGGGTCGGCTCGGCGGGCTGGAAGGTCGTCAACATCGCGTCCGGCTCGGACGAGACCGCGTACACAGCCCAGGCCGCACCGGGCGCCGCGGTCTTCGAGGAGCCGCAGATCGGCGCCTGGTACCAGGTGGCCGGCGGGCGCGTCCTGCCGCTGAACCAGACCGCGCGCGAGTCCGTCGGGAACGGCGTGTCGCTCGCGCGGTATCACCAACTGGTCCGCACCCGGTACGCCGACAAGATGCCCGGCAGCGCCTACGACAAGGCGGGGCGCGCGGGCGGGTTCCAGCCGCAGGCGCCGAGTGAGGGTTCGTCCACGAACACCGCTCCGCTCACCGCCGGCCTGGTACTGGTCGGGTTCGGAGCGGCTGGCGTCGGGGCCGTGGCCTGGCGCCGGTCGAGGGTACGGCGAGTCTGATCAGATTCTGATGCCGCTCGGCGCCCGTCCAGGGCGTCGGGCGGCAATGTCGGTTGTCGCGGCTTAGGTTGTCGCAGGGCTCAGTCCTCGGCCACCTGCGGCTCGCTCGCCTCGCCGTGCCCCTCCCCTGCCGCACCGCGCGTTGCCAGCCCTCTGATCTCGTGCGTCAGGCCGAACGCCGGTCCGCCGATCAGCTCCCAGGTGCGGGCGATGCCGACCAGGAAGAACACGATGACCAGGGTGGCCACGGTGTCCACCGCATTGGTGTCACCGGGCTTGGCGATGATGGCCAGGCCGTAGCAGAGCTGGAAGACGAACGCCGCGGCGAGGGTCGCCACGAAGACGACGTCGCGTCGGTACCGCCAGGTCAGGGCGTGGGCCCGGACCATCGAGATCGCCGAGCCGGCGACGAACATCAGGCCGATCACGGCCACGATCAGCGTCGTCCACCCGACCTTGGTCCCGGGCAGGATCGCGAACAGCGACACGGTCAGGGCGTTGGTGAAGGCGGTGAGCGTACCCGAGGCGCGCAACCGGTAGGTCCGGGCGTCGGCGTGGTTGGCGAGTCTGTCGCCGGAGACCGAGATCGCCACGAAGAGCAGGCCCACCAGCGCTCCGGCCACGCTCGCGGAGGTGGCGAAGAACTCGTGCAGGTCGGGGGGTGTCACCGGATGAGTTTATGGCGGCGGTTCACCAGTCCCGATCGGAAACGCGGATCCGGCCGGTCCGTTTGACCGAGCTGAGGATGGGGGTCACCTCCAGGGCGCGCACGTCGTCGAGGGCTCCGACGGTCTCGGTCAGCAGCGCGTACAGACCGTTGAGATCCTGAGCCGCGACGGCCACCAGCAGGTTGGTGGACCCGGTCGTCGCGGCGGAGAACCGGACCTGCGGGTGCCGGCTGAGGGCGCCGCCGATCGTCTCCGTGCGGCCCGGGCCGGTCGCGATCCACAGCAGCGCCTCGCTGGCGATGCCGAGCAGGCTGAGGTCGACTTCGCAGGCCAGGCGCACCATGTGGGCCGATACGAGGGTGTCCAGGCGGCGGCGCACCGTCGATGCCGAGGTGTCCAGAGCGGCCGCCAGTTCGCTGTAGCCGATGCGTCCGTCGACGGCCAGCCGGTCGATGAGGGCTTCGTCGAGCGGTTGGATCTCGGGCGCGTCGGTCGGGGTGTGAGCGTGCCGGGCCATGGCGTCGAACTGCTCGGCCGACAGCAGGCCGGCACTCCAGGTGAAGCCGGCGGGGAACACCTTCAACAGGTCGTAGGCCTCCCACGAGTGCACGTCGGCGGTGGCCGGCAGGTCCCGCAACAGCAGCGAGTTGCGCGCCTCGGGGCCGTCGAGGAACAGCACGCTGCTGATCTCGTTGCCGCCGCCGAGGATGTCGACCCATATCGTGTCCGGCCGGCGCGCCAGGCCCGCCGCGATCGCCTTGATGCGGCTCGGGCGGCAGCGGATCCGCAGGGCCGTCGGGATGATCCGGGGGAAGCGCGCGGGATTGCGGACCGCCGTGGGACGCAGCGTGCCGTCGTGCAGCAGCGGCGCGGCTCGGCGCACGATCGTGCGCTCGGAGAGGTCCAGGACCTCGGCGACGGTCCGCCACGACGCTCGCGGCGAGGCCATCAGGACGGCGGCGATCCGGCGATCCGTCTCATCCAGGGTGCGCATCGACTGTCTCACAATCACCAGCATTGAGATTCTGATGTCCTAAATCTCTCAGATCAGTTGCACTTCTCGCCGGTTTTCGGCGCCAGCGATACACAAGACGCACACCACCAGCGACCAGGAACATCGAGCAAGAAGGTGAGACGGATGACCATGACGAACCGCCCGCTCGTCGACACCGAGTCCGGCAGCGTCCAAGGCGTCGCCGAAGACGGAGTCGCCGCGTTCCGCGGCATCCCCTACGCGGCCTCGCCGGTCGGGGACCTGCGGTTCGCGGCTCCGCAGCGGCACCCGAAGTGGTCGGGTCCGCGCGACGCCTCGCGCCCCGGACCGTCCGTCCCGCAGGCCGCCTCCCGGCTCGAAGCGGTCATGGGACCGCGCGCCCGGGACTGGGACGAGGACGGCTCGCTCACCGTCAACGTCTGGACGCCACGGCTCCCCGGCAGCGGCAGCAGCGGCGGCGGCTCGGCCGCGCGTGCCCTGCCGGTGCTGGTGTGGTTCCACGGCGGCGGTTTCACCAGCGGATCCGGCGGCTGGGACTGGTACGACGGCCGGCACCTGGCCGCGTCCGGCGAGGCCGTCGTGGTCACCGCCAACTACCGCATCGGCCCGCTGGGCTACCTCCACCTGCCGGAGCTCGGCGTGGACAACCTCGGCGTGCAGGACCAGGGCGCGGTGCTCGCCTGGGTCGAGCGCAACATCGCCGGCTTCGGCGGAGACCCCGAGACGATCACGGTCGGCGGCCAGTCGGCCGGCGCCTTCTCGGCGCTGTACCTCGCGGTGTCGCCGGCCACGGGTCCGCTGGTCAAGCGCGTCGTCGCCCAGAGCGGCCCGTTCGGACTCGTGCCGCAGGACCCTGCCAGGGCGGCGGAGCACGCGCAGCGGTTCATCGAGATCCTGGGCCTGCGCGGCAGTCTCGATCTGCTCGCCGGGCTGCGCGCGATCTCGGCCGACCGCCTGCTGGCCGCCTACGGACAGCTCGCCGGGGAGCTGTCCCGGCCGGGCAACGTCGCGCCGCCGATGTTCCCGGTTCTCGGCGGCTCCGGGATTCCGGTGCGCTGGGAGCAGGCGCTGGCCGATGGCCGGCTGGACGGGAAGCAGCTCCTGACCGGGACCACCAGGAACGAGATGAGCTCGTTCTTCGCCTTCAACCCGCGGATCCAGGCGATGGACGCCGACCAGGCACGCGCGATGGTGGCCGGGCAGGCCGAGCACGGCGCCGACCGATACGACCGCGCCGCGGCCGGACGCCCGAACGCGAAGCCCGCCGACGTGCTCACCGAGGTCGAGACCGGGATCATGTTCCGCGACGGCACCCTGGCGGTTGCCGACCACCAGGCCGCGGCCGGCCACGCCACCTACGTCTACGAGTTCGACTACGTCCCGGCCGGCGACCCCGCGCACATCGGCGCCGCGCACTGTGCCGAACTCCCCTTCTTCTTCAACACCGTCGACGCCTATCCCGACGCCCCGATGCTCGGCACGCCGACCGCCGAGGTGCGCCGGCTCGCCGCGGAGTTCTCCGGCGCGGCGGCCGGCTTCGTCGCCACCGGGCGTCCCGCCGACGAGACGTGGCAGGCGTATGAATCCGCGGATCCGGCGACGATCCGGCACTTCGCCTGAGACGTGGGCGTCGTGCCGCGCGACCGGATCCGTGGCGGAAATACGACGCTCCGGCGAAGCAACGGAATGCCACGGACAAGGTCTTGAGGTCAGACCTCTGAACACCCCCGGGTACACCTTCGACCTGCGACGGACGCGTTGAACTTGCATCGCCCGCGACGCCGCCCGCGCCGTACAGTGGTCCCGCCGGTGGTCTCCACCGGTTGACGGAAAATGGGGGCGCGCGGTTCTCGCGCGCGCAGTGCGGAAGGGAACTTCATCATGCTTTCGAAGTACGGGGTAACGGGGCGCGGCGGCCGGCAGGCGGCCGTCGTGATGGGCGCGATCGGGCTGAGCCTGGCGGCGGCGCTGCCGGCGAACGCGTCCGCGCACACCGCCGATGCGGGATCCCACCTGCTGGGGCTCAGTGTGCAGAGCTACTCGACCTACGACCGCGTCATCCTCAATGTGAGCAGCATCCCGGGTTACACCGTGACGCCCACCGACGAGCTGACCCGGGACGGCTCGGGCAAGGACGTCACCCTGCCCAACTCCAACACCTACCTCAACGTCGAGCTGAACCCGTCGGACATCAGCGGCTTCAGCGGCCCGACCCAGATCACCACCGGTGACCCCGAGGTCGCGGCCGTGGCCGAGCTGACCTCCTTCGAGGGCTACACCCAGGTGGGCATCGGCCTGGACCACGCGTCCAGCTACACGGTCACCGTGCTCGACTCGACCCACCTGGCGATCGACGTCGCCCACTAGCGGCTCGTCCGCCGCGTCGCACTGTGGCTTCGCCCCGGGATGGGCTTCCCGGGGCGAAGCCGTTCCCGGCGGCCCGTCAGTGGGTTCGGCCGGAATATCAACACACTCACAACTCATGGGGAACCCGCGTATGTCATCCAGTTCCAACAGTTCCACCAGCTCCAAGAGCCGCCGCAAGGCCAAGACCGGCCGCGCGACGGCTCGCCGGGCCGCCGTCCTCGCGCTGACCGTGCCGGTCGCCACCGCCGTGCTGATCGGCCAGGGCACGGCGTTCGCCGCCGCGAAGCCCGCCGGCACCGCCACCGCACACCGCGCGCTGGACTCCGCCGATGATCAGATAGCGAAGAACCTCGACGCCCGGATCCAGGACCCGCGCCTGGCCGGCAGCACGCTGAGCGGGGTCGTCGTGGACGCCGGGTCCGGGCAGGACGTCTGGGGCCACAACGCCGCGACGACGCTGATGCCCGCGTCCAACATGAAGCTCGCCACCACCACCGCGGCGCTGACCGTGCTCGGGCCCGACCACCGGTTCACCACCAAAGTCGTCTACCAGGACGGCACGCTCACCCTCGTCGGCGGCGGCGACCGGGTCCTGAGCACCGCCGACCTCACCGCGCTGGCCACCACCGCGGTCGCCGCCCTGAAGCACGCCGGCGTCAGCTCGGTGCAGGTCCAGGTCGACGACAGCCTGTTCCCCGAGCCGACCCTGGCCACCGGCTGGAACTCCGGCTACTACGACGGCTCCACGATCGCGCCGGTGCGGGCTCTGGTGGTCGACGAGCACAGCGTGACGGACACCTCGGTCGACGCCGGCCAGGTCTTCGCCAAACAGCTGGCCGCGCAGGGCCTGACCGTCACCGGCGACGTGACGCACGGCCAGGCCAGCGGCGCGGACGTACCCGTGGCCGTGCACTACTCCCCGCCGCTGTCCGCGATCGTCCACCAGATGCTCAAGAAGAGCGACAACGACATCGCCGAGACCCTGCTCCGGATGACCGCCATCGGCGCCGGCCGCCCGGCGACCTTCGACGACGGCGCGGCCGTGGTCCGGCAGATCCTGACCGACGTCTACGACGTCCCGCTGCCGGGCTTCCAGAACTACGACGGCAGCGGGCTCTCGCGCTCCGACCGCCTGTCCGCCGAGACCATCTCGAAGATCCTCCAGGTGGACAGCGACCCGGCGTACAGTTGGCTGCTCAAGCCCATCGTGGACGGCCTGCCCGTGGCCGGCGAGGCGGGCAGCACGCTGGGCCCGGAGTGGGACCGCTTCACCACCCCCGAGTCGAAGTGCGCGGTCGGCAAGGTCATGGCCAAGACCGGCACGCTGACCGGCGCCATAGCGCTGAGCGGCTTCACCAAGGGCGAGGACGGCCGCTGGAAGGTCTTCTCGTTCGTGGAGAACAACGCCACCACCGCCAACAGCGACATCAAGCACACGTTCGACGGCCTCGCGGCGACGGTCAACGGCTGCTGGTCGTAGGCGGCACGCGCGTGCCGCGGTCTGCCGGACCGCGGCACGCGCAGCCGGTGCGACGTTGACAGCTATCGTAGACGGCGTCGAAGGGAGCAGAACCCGTGGTCACCGAGAACCCGGTCAAGCTTGCGGTGCTGATCGACGCCGACAACGCCCAGCCCGGCAACGCCGAGACGCTGCTCGCCGAGATCGCCAAGTACGGGACGGCGCACGTCAAGCGCGCCTACGGCGACTGGACCGGCACCAGCCTCAAGGGTTGGAAGGAGCACCTGCTCGCGCTGAGCATCCAGCCGATCCAGCAGTTCGCCTACACCTCCGGCAAGAACGCCACCGACGCCGCGATGGTCATCGACGCGATGGACCTGCTGTATTCGGGCCGCTTCGACGGGTTCTGCATCGTGTCCTCGGACAGCGACTTCACCCGTCTGGCCGCCAGGATCCGGGAGTCCGGTCTGATCGTCTACGGGTTCGGGGAGCGCAAGACGCCGAAGCCGTTCGTCGCGGCGTGCGACAAGTTCATCTACACCGAGAACCTCGCGTTCACCGACGAGGTCGTCCCGGAGACCGCGGCGAAGCCGGCCACCCGGACCGAGACGTCGAAGCTGCGCGGCGACGCGAAGCTCGTGACCCTGCTGCGCAACGCGGTGGAGGCGGCCAGCGACGAGGACGGCTGGGCCGGCCTGTCGAGCGTGGGCCAGATCCTGACGAACCAGCAGCCGGACTTCGACTCCCGCACCTACGGCTTCCCCAAGCTCAGCAACCTGGTGATCGCCACCGGCCTGTTCGACGTCGACCGCCGCAGCGCCGGCGACGGCGCCTCGGCCCAGATCCGCGTTCGGGACAAGCGCTACGAGTCGCGGGCGTAGGCGGTAACAGCGGCGAGAAGGACGAGAAGGAGCAGACCCATGACCGGCACCGCGTCCCCGTCCGACAGCGCCCCCGAGCCCCGGCCCGACGCCCGCGACGACCGCTACGACCGCGGCCTGGCCCTGCTCACGCAGGTCGGCGGGGAGAACACGGCCCGGGTGCTGGCCGGTATGGCCGACATCGCGCCCGATCTGGCGCGGCTGACCGTCGAGTTCTACGCCGACATCTACTCCCGGCCCGGGCTGACGCTGCCGCAGCGCCAGATCCTCAACATCGCCGCGCTCACCGCCCTGGGCACGGCCGCCCCGCAGCTGCGGCTGCACATCGACGGCGCACTCAACGTCGGGGTCACGCCGACCGAGATCGTCGAGGTGATCATCCACATGACCGTGTACGCCGGGTTCCCCGCGGCGCTCAACGGGCTCGGCGTCGCCAGGGCCGCCTTCGCGGACCGGACCGACCTGGACTGGTCCCCGGTTCCGGCCCCCGCCGCCGCTCCCGCCGACGAGCCCGAGACCGCCGAGCAGCGCTACGCGCGGGGCCTGGCCGCGCTGCAGGCCATCGACGGCCAGGCCGGCGAGCGGGTGCTGGCGGCGCTGGCCCCGGTCGCGCCGGACTTCGCGCGGCTGCTGGTCGAGTTCTCCTTCGCCGACATCTACTCCCGGCCGGGCCTGGACCTGAAGACCCGCGAGCTGGCCACGGTCGCCGCCTGCACGGCGCTGGGCACCGCCGCCGCGCAGCTGCGCGTGCACCTCCACGGCCTGCTCAACGTCGGCGGCACCCGCGAGGAGGCGGTCGAGGCGATCATGCAGATGGCCGGATACGCCGGGTTCCCCGCGGCGCTGAACGGCATCGCGGCGGCGCGCGAGGTGTTCGCCGAGCGGGACGCGGCCGGCGAGTAGCCGTCTTCGGAACCACCCCGGATCGAGCCCGGAGTGGCCACTGTCACAGTGGCCGCCCCGGGCTTCGTGTTTGCGAAACGGATCCGTTTCGATACGATGGAGTTCCGAGACGACACCGTTCCGATACAGA
Organism: Catenulispora sp. EB89; assembly: GCF_041261445.1. Classification (NCBI taxonomy): domain Bacteria; kingdom Bacillati; phylum Actinomycetota; class Actinomycetes; order Catenulisporales; family Catenulisporaceae; genus Catenulispora; species Catenulispora sp. EB89. Next base: position 163,550 of record NZ_JBGCCU010000023.1, on the reverse strand, counting down.
TTCGTTCAGCAACTCCTACCGCAGAGAGTGGGGTGAGCACCGATGACCCAGACCATCACCAGTACCGGCACCGCCGAGACGACGCAGGCCGGCCACGCCCCCGGGCGCAAGCGCGACTCGTCCCGGGACGACGCGCTGTGCCAGGCCGCGCTGGAGCTGCTGGCCGACGTCGGCTACGACCGCCTGACCATCGACGCCGTGGCCGCGCGCGCCGGAGCCGGCAAGGCGACGTGCTACCGCCGCTGGGCCGGCAAGGCCGAGCTGGTCGTCGACGCGATCGGCCGGATGAAGGCGGCGCTGGAGCTGCCCGACACCGGCACGCTGCGCGGCGACCTGGTCGCGCTGACCTGCCACTTCCACGACCCCGAGGACACCTTCCGCACCGAGGTCCAGGCCGGGCTGGTCTCGGGCCTGGTGCGCGACGCGAAGCTGCGCGAGGTGTTCGCCGAGCAGTTCATCGCCCCGCGCAAGAAGGTGTTCCGCACCGTCTTCGAGCGGGCGATCGAGCGCGGCGAGATCGCGCCGGTCCCGAACTACGAGCTGATCTCGGACATCGTCCCGTCCATGGCCTTCCACCGGATGATCATGACCGGCCGGACGCCCGACGCGACGTTCATCCAGAAGATCCTGGACCAGATCGTGCTCCCCCTGGTCACCGCCCCGAACCAGGGCGGTACCCAGAGCCCTGCCCCAAGCCCCACCGAAAGTCCCACGAAGACAAGGACCCTCTCGTCATGACCGAGTCGACAGCACAAGTCCTCGACCCGAGGCGGTGGCGGGCCCTGGCCTTCATCGCCCTGGCCCAGCTGATGGTCGTCCTGGACGGCACCATCGTGAACATCGCCCTCCCGTCCGCCCAGCGCGACCTGGGCATATCCGACGCCAACCGGCAGTGGGTGGTGACCGCCTACGCCCTGGCCTTCGGCGGTCTGCTGCTGTTCGGCGGACGCATCGCCGACCGCTGGGGACGCCGCCGCGCCTTCCTCATCGGCCTGATCGGCTTCGCCGGCGCCTCCGCGCTGGGCGGTGCGGCCGTCAACACCGCCATGCTGCTCGGCGCCCGCGCACTGCAGGGCGCGTTCGGCGCGATCCTCGCCCCGGCGGCGCTGTCGCTGCTGACCGTCACCTTCACGCAGCCGAAGGAGCGCGCCAAGGCCTTCGGCATCTACGGCGCCATCTCCGGCGGCGGCGCGGCCGTCGGCCTGCTGCTCGGCGGCCTGCTCACCGAGTACGCGAACTGGCGCTGGACGCTGTACGTCAACGTCCTGTTCGCCGTGGTCGCGGTGGCCGGCGCGGTCTTCGAGATCAAGGAGCCCGAGGGCACCCGCAACCACAACCGCCTGGACATCCTGGGCATCGTGCTGGCCGGCGCCGGACTGGCCTCACTGGTCTACGGCTTCAACAAGGCCGAGACCGACGGCTGGAGCTCGACCACCACGCTCGGCTTCATCATCGGCGCGGTGGTGCTGCTCGCGGCGTTCGTCTTCTCCCAGACCCGCGTGGCCGCCCCGCTGCTCCCGCTGCGCGTCATCACCGACCGCAACCGCGGCGGCGCGTACCTGACCATCGGCATCGCAGTGGTCGCGATGTTCGGCGCGTTCCTGTTCCTCACCTACTACCTGCAGGTCGTGCTGGGCTACAGCCCGCTCAAGAGCGGCCTGGCGTTCCTGCCGATGGTCGTGGGCATGATGGCCGGTGCGACGCAGGTCGCCGTCCGGCTGCTGCCCAAGGTCCCGACCAAGTTCCTGATGGTGCCCGGCGCCGTGATCGCCGCGCTGGCGATGCTGATCCTGACCCAGATCTCGGTCGGCGGCTCCTACCCCACGCACGTCCTGCCCGCGCTGCTGATGCTCGGCTTCGGCATGGGCCTGGTGTTCATGCCGGCCATGAACCTGGCGACCCACGGCGTCCGGCCGCAGGACGCCGGCGTCGCCTCGGCGATGGTCAGCACGTCCCAGCAGGTCGGCGGCGCGATCGGCACCTCGCTGCTGAGCACCATCGCCAACAGCGCCACCGCGAACTACGCCAAGAGCCACGCCGCGGGCGTCCACTCCGCGGCGGGCGGCGCGCAGCTGAAGCTCTCGGCCATGGTCCACGGCTTCTCCGTCGCCTACTGGATCGCGGCCGGCCTGCTGACCGTCGCGGCGATCTCGGCGGGCGTGCTGATCAACGCCCGGCCGCAGCAGCACGGCGGCCGCCCCGAAGGCGGCTCCGGCACCGGCACCGGTGCGGGGAACGCCGACACCGTCGAGGACGCGGTCCCGGTCTTCGCACACTGACACCAGAACAGCACGAACTGCCCGGCCGCGGCACCACCCCCCGCCGCGGCCGGGCAGTGGGGGAGATCGACATGCACACGACGTTGCAGACTCCTACTCAATCCCCGGCCGCCGGGGCGACCGCGGCCACCGCGAGCTCCACGGCCACTACGGCCACCGGTGCCACCGCCGCCATCCTCGACGTGGCCCGCGAACTCGGCATCGCGCCGCACCGCGTGAAGCGGTTGCGCTCGCGCATGCTCACGGTGCTCGTGGCCTGTTGTTCCGGCCTCGGCGCCTGGATCGTCTACCTGGCGGTCTCCATGCCGACCGGCTACCGCTCGAAAGCGTGGTCCGCCGCGTGGGTCGGCTTCGACATCCTGCTGCTGCTCGCCCTGACCGGGACGATCGTGGCGGCGATGCTGCGGCGGCAGATCGTCGTCATGCTGGCGGTGTTCACCGCGACACTGTTGTTGTGCGACGCGTGGTTCGACATAGTGCTCGACTGGGGCACGTCCGACGTGTGGGGAAGCCTGGCCTCGGCGGCGTTCATCGAGGTGCCGCTCGCGCTGTTCCTGTTGACCCGGGCCCGCAAGCTGGTCCGGGTCGCGGTTTCGCGGCGCTGGCACGAGCTCGGGCTGCCCGGCGAGCCGCCGGCGCTGTACCGGATCCCGTTGTTCTACTCGGGTGAGACCGCGACGGCGACGGCCGCGTCGGCAGCCGCGTCCGGGCCGGAAACGACTGTCGGCGAATAGGTTCGGAACAAGTTCTCAGTCGGCGCTCTCATCGGAATCAGCCCCCTGACCAAGCTCGGTCAGGGGGCTGATCTCGTCTCGGGCACCTCAGAGGCTGCTGGCGGTGATGTCGCCCTGCGAGGTGGTGGCCTTGACGGTCAGGCCGGCGCCGGCGCCTTCGCTGTTCCGCAGCGCGTTGCCGATCCGGCCGCAGGAGGTGGCGGCGTCCAGGATGCCGGACACGCCGGGGGCGGCGACGACCGTCAGGTCGCCCTGGCCGGTGCGCAGCTCGACGCGGCCGGCGTGGGCCTCGGCGATGGTGATGTCGCCCTGGCCGTTGCGGATCTGCGCCGGGCCGGTCAGGCGGGCCACGCGGACGTCGCCGGCGTGCACCTTGAGGTGCGCGCTCGCGGCCTCCTCGACGCTGACGGTGCGGTAGCCGCCTTCGAAGGCGACGTCGCCGAGGCGGCCGGTGGTGTGCAACTCTGCGGCACCGGCCTTGCCCTCGATGCGCGAGCCGGCGGGGACCTCGATCGTGACCCGCAGCGCGCCGCTGCCGAGCAGCCGATTGGCGTCGGCGGTCGCGATGCGCAGGACGCCGTCGTGGAAACCGACCTCGGTCTGGCCGGCGGCCTTGACGTCGCGGCGCTTCGAGGCGTCCGCGGGTGCGATCTCGACGACGGTGTCGGTGCGGTCGGCGGCGATGACGCGGACGCTGTCGGCGGGGATGTCCAGGTTGACGAAGACCGGGCCGGGGGTGGCGAACTTCTGCATGATGCGCTCCTTGGTGGTTTCACCTCGGCGGGCCTGTCCGGCCCGCCCTCACGCATCCACTGTCGGCGGGGGCGCTGACGCCGGTCTGACGGCGTCCTGACACGACCGCTGACACGGCCGGCTGTCAGGACCCGCCGTCACGGCGCAGCCACACCACCGACTGCCACGGCCACCGCCGGACTCAGCTCACGAACCCCCGCGCAGCTTCGACAGGGCCTCGGCCAAAAGGATCTCCGCGTCGGCGTCGGTACGCCGCTCGCGAACGTATTCCAGGTGACTCTTGAAGGGAGCCGCCAGCGCCGCGCTCGGCGGGTTCTCGGGGTCCGGGCCGGCGGGCTGGCCGCAGGCCTGGCACTCCCAGGTCTCCGGGACCGTCGCCGTGACCGCGAAGACCGGCCGCGTCACGTGGCCGCTGGCGCACCAGAAAGTCACGGTGACCTGCTCGACCGTGTTGCCGCGTTCGGACTCACCCATCGGTCCCGCGCCGATCCTGCTGCCACGGATGCCGCTGCTTCGAGCCATCGTCTGGAGCCTCCTGTGGGGTGACGGCCGGCCCCTGACCGAGTGGTCGAGCCGTACCGACATCACGACAGTACGCCGTCGCAGCCGCCACTCTGATCACGAAAAGGGAGCAATACGGGCCGAGGGGCCGGTGACCCGGGGCCGGAGCCGGTCGATCGCGGCCGCTCAGCGGGTGGTTTGTCGGGTTCACGAGAGTGGCGCTCACTCGTCAGAGTGTGTGCCGATACTCACGATCTCGCTGGAGTTCGCAGTGAGTTCGCTGAGACACGCGCGCAGCCTCCCGTGCCATCGCGGCATGACGCAGTGTCATGTGATGCTCAAGGTCTCCTCAACGCGGGTGGCCCCGGCGGCGCCGACGTCTTGACGAGTCCCCGGAACGCGAGTTCAATCACGTCGTGAAATAAGGGTTGCCCACGTCCTGAAACAAGTCCGTCACCTGGCTCGCCCTCCCCCACAGGCGAGTCGCCTGCAAGCCCTAGTTCGCACCGGGTGCGGCCGGTGATGCCCAGCGCTCCTCCGCGTGGGTGCCGTGAAACGGCCCGTCTCTCCCTCAAGCCACGTGGCGATCTCAGCCTGCTCCACCCCACGAAGGACAAACCAGTACAAGGCGGGAGAAGATGAGACACTTGCGCATCACGCGACTGTTCGCGCGCGGTCCTGCGAAACGGCGTCGAGCCGGCGGTGCCGGTCGGGCCGGCAGTGCCGGACGCGCGGCCCTCGGCCTGGCGATGATCTCGGCCCTGGCGGTGACCGGCGCGCCGTCCGTCGCGCACGCGGCGGGCAGCAGCCCGTTCGGCGGGACGGCTGCCGCGATACCCGGCACGGTCCAGGCCGAGAACTACGACACCGGCGGCCAGGGTGTGGCCTACAACGTCACCAGCACCAACGGGTCGGCCAACAGCTACCGCACCGACGGCGTGGACCTGGAAGCCACCACGGACACCGGCGGCGGCGATGACGTCGGCTGGACCGCGACCGGCCAGTGGTTCGACTACACCGTGAAGGCGGCTTCGGCCGGGACCTACACGGTCAGCCTCAGACTCGCCTCGCCGAACGGCGTGACCGACGGCCTGCACATCGCCAACGCCGCCGGGACGAACCTGTCGGGCGCGGTGAACGTGCCGGCCACCGGCGGCTGGCAGACCTGGGTCACCGTGACGACCAGCGTCACGCTCGCGGCCGGGCAGCAGACGCTGACCGTGTACCAGGACAACGGCGGCTGGAATCTCAACAGCTTCTCCTTCGCCAGCACGGCCAGCGGTGAGGGCCCCTACGGCGGGACGGCCGCCGCGCTACCCGGCACCCTCCAGGCCGAGAACTACGACACCGGCGGCCAAGGCGTGGCCTACAACGTCACCAGCACCAACGGGTCCGCCAACAGCTACCGCACCGACGGCGTGGACCTGGAAGCGACCACGGACACCGGCGGCGGATACGACGTCGGGTGGACCGCGAGCGGCCAGTGGTTCAAGTACACGGTCAACGTCGCATCCGCGGGCACGTACTCGGTCGGGGTACGACTGGCCGCGCAGAACGCCGTGACCGACGGCCTGCACATCGCCAACAGCGCGGGGACCAACCTCTCCGGCAACATCAACGTCCCGGCGACCGGCGGCTGGCAGAACTGGACCACCGTGTCGGCGAGCGTCACGCTGCCGGCCGGCCAGCAGACGCTGACGATCTTCCAGGACAACGGCGGCTGGAACATCAACGACCTCACGGTCGCCACCGCCGGGATCGACAGCTCGGCCTGGTACGAAGTGGTCAACCAGAACTCCGGTCTGTGCGCGAGCGCGGCGAACAGCGGGACCGCAGACGGCACCGCCGTGCAGCAGGCGACGTGCACCGGCGCGTCGAGCCAGCTGTGGCAGTTCGTCTCGGTGGCGACCGGCGAGTACGAGGTGCTGAACCAGAACGCGCAGTCCGGCGGCGAGAGCTGGAACATCACCGGAGGGGTGACGGCCACCGCGGCCGGCGCCCTGCTCCAGACCTGGCAGTACGGCGGCACCAGCAACACCAACGAGCTGTTCGCGGCCAATCTGCAGTCCAACGGCGACTACACCTTCGTCGCCGACAACTCCAAGCTCTGCGTCGACACCCCCGGCGCCTCAACGGCGAGCGGCACGCAGCTGGACCAGAACACCTGCAACGGCACCGGCGCGCAGGCGTTCAGCCTCGTGGTCCCCACCGGCGGCTGCGGGACCAGCTGCGGCGGCACGCCGGACTTCGGTCCGAACGTGTTCGTCTTCGACCCGTCGATGTCGTCCTCGACGATCCAGAACCAGATCAACTCGGTCTTCAACTCGCAGCAGAGCAGCGAGATGGGCACCGGCCGCTACGCCCTGCTGTTCAAGCCGGGCACGTACAACGTGGACGTCCCGGTCGGCTTCTACACCCAGGTGCTCGGCCTCGGGCAGTCCCCGACGCAGACCACCATCGACGGCGGCGGCGTGCACGCGGACGCCAACTGGAACGGCGGCAACGCGACCATCAACTTCTGGCGCGACGCCGAGAACCTGACGGACAGCCCGTCCTCCGGCGACACGGTGTGGGCCACCTCGCAGGCCACCCCGCTGCGCCGGATGAACATCAACGGTAACCTGGAGCTGTCGCTCAACGGCTACTCCTCCGGCGGCTTCGTCGGCGACTCGGTGGTCACCGGCCAGGTGAACTCCGGCAGCCAGCAGCAGTACATGTCCCGGAACGACCAGTTCGGCAGCTGGAGCGGCGCGAACTGGAACATGGTGTTCACCGGGTCGACCGGGGTTCCCGGTACCAGCTTCCCGAGCCCGCCGGACACCTCGGTCGGGACCACGCCGACCATCTCGGAGAAGCCGTACCTGTACGTCGACGGCTCCGGGAACTACAACGTGTTCGTGCCGGGCAACCAGGCCAACCGGTCGGGCACGAGCTGGAGCAACGGCAACACCCCCGGCAGCTCGCTGCCGATCAGCTCCTTCTACATCGCGAAGCCCGGCGACAGCGTGGCGACGATCAACTCCGCACTCGCCTCGGGGAAGAACCTGCTGTTCACCCCGGGCATCTACCAGATCAACGGCACCATCAACGTGACCCGGCCGGACACCGTCGTGCTCGGGCTGGGCCTGGCCACGCTGGTGTCCAACGGCGGCAACACGATCCTGTCCACCTCGGACGTCGACGGCGTCCACATCGGCGGGCTCATCTTCGACGCCGGCACCACGAACTCGCAGGTGCTGGTGCAGATCGGACCGTCCGGTTCGAGCGCGAGCCACGCCGGCGACCCGACCGTGCTGTCCGACGTGTTCGCCCGCATCGGCGGCGCGACGGTCGGCCGGGCCACGCAGACGGTGGTGGTCAACAGCTCCAACGTGATCGGCGACGACCTGTGGCTGTGGCGCGCCGACCACGGCAACGGCGGGACCGTCGGCTGGAACACCAACACCGCCGCGAACGGTTTGGTGGTCAACGGCGCCAACGTCTCGATGTACGGCCTGGCCGTCGAGCACTACCAGGCGGTCCAAACGCAGTGGAACGGCAGCGGCGGGCGGGACTACTTCTACCAGAGCGAGATGCCGTACGACGTGCCCGATCAGGGCTCGTGGTCGGACAACGGGGCCCGCGGGTTCCCCTCGTTCGACGTGTCCGGCTCGGCCACCGGATTCCAGGGCTACGGCCTCGGCGTCTACTGCTTCTTCAGCACGAACAACGGCATCGTGTCGGACAACGCCTTCACCTCGGAGGCCTCCGGCGCCAGCTGGCACGACCTGGTGACGGTCTCGATCACCAACGCCGGATCGATCGCGAACGTGATCAACGGCGTCGGCGGCCCGACACCGAGCAACACCTCGGCGGTGGACGTGACGAGTTATCCGTGACGCCGGCTGAGTGATCGCCGGATGACGGCTGACACCGTTTGATCGCGGCGGGTTCGCGGGCCTGAGGGCTCGCGGGCCCGCCGTCGCCGTTCCGCCGGGCCCTACTCCGCGAGTTCGGCGGCCTGCTGGCGGAGCGCGTGGGCGAGGGCGTCCGTCGCCGGCGTGGTGGGGCCGGGCAGACGCACGAGGCTGACACGGCGCCGTTCGTCGGGGACCCCCTCGATACCGACGAGGCGAACGCCCGGCGGGATCGCGGACAGCAGCGTCGACGGCACGGTCGTGACGCCGACGCCGGCCGCGACCAGGTGCAGCTTGGTCAGCCAGTCGCGCGCCGCGTGCTGCGCGCGGGGCCGCCCGGGCAGTCCCGGCCAGATGCCGAGCAAGGGCTCGTCGATGCCGGCCAGGCTGGCGATCCAGGTCTGGCCGGCGAGCTCGTCGGTGGTGACCGTGGCACGGTCGGCGAACCTGCCGTCCGCGGGCACCGCCAGGACCAGGCGGTCCTCCAGCAACGGCTCCACATGCAGCGGCGGATCGTCGGTGTCCGGCGAGCGGAACGGCGGCCGGGAGGACAGCAGCGCGAGGTCGAGGGCGCCGGTGCGCAGCGCCCGCACCAACGACGGCGTGGTGCCCTCGCGGGTGGAGACCTCGATCTGCGGGCGTTCGCGGCGCAGGACCGCCAGCGCGCGGGCCACGATGGCGGCTCCGGCGGCCGGGATGAAGCCGAGGCGGACCCGGCCGGTGTCGTCCTGCTCGCCGCGCAGCTCCCGGTCCGCCGCGTCCAGGGCGTCCAGCGCGATCACGGCGTGCCGCAGCAGCGCGCGCCCCTCGGCGGTCAACCGCACGCCGCCGGGATAACGGTCGAACAGCCGGGCCTCGGTGGCCTGTTCCAACGCGGCCACCTGCCGGGAGACGGCCGACTGCGTGTATCCCAGCGCCTCCCCGGCCGCCGTGAAGGTGCCCCGCTCGGCGATCTCGCGCAGCACCCGCAGGCCGAGCAACGTCACGTCCATGACCAAACAGCATATCCAGCATGAAGGACATTCGGTGGCGGAATGCCGCTGCGGTCCCTAGCGTCGAAGCATGCCTCTGATCAACATCTATCTCCGCCAGGGAACGACTCCCGAGTTCCGCCACCTCGTCTCCGAGGCCATCCACAGGTCCATGGTGGAAGTCCTGAAGATCCCCCAGGACGATCAGTTCCACGTCTTCCACGAGGTCGCGCCGGAGGACCTCGTCATCCAGCCGGTCGCGTTCGGCCTGCGGCGCCACGGCGAACGCGCCATGTTCATCCAGCTCTTGTTCAACCAGCGCACGCCGGAGCAGAAGACCGAGCTGTTCCAGGCGATCGTGGCGAACCTGCGGCTGTACGCCGACGTGCCGGAGGAGGACATCATGCTGGTGGTCCTGGAAACGGCGCGCGAGAACTGGTGGGCCGCCGGCCGCGTCGTGAATCCCGACACCGGCTACGACGAGCGGATGACCGTGTCGAGCTGACGCGCTACCGGCGCGGCTCCCATCGGAACATGCGGCCGGCCAGCGCGACGGCGACGGCCACCCAGGCCAGCGTCGGGGCGAACAGGATCAGCGAATCCCGCACCGCGACGCCGCCGTTCCAGGCGTTGAGGACCAGTTCGGTCGCCGAGCCGCCGGGGAGCAGGCGCTTGAGCGTCGCGAGCTTGTGGGTGCCGGTGGCGCCCACCCAGCCGGCCACCGACAGCACGCCGATCATCACCGGCATCGTGGTGACCTGCGCGTGCTCCGGCGAGTTCGTGTGTCCCGCGGTGGCCAGGCCCAGGCCGAGCATCATGGCCACCGCGGCGAGGACCGCCGGGACCAGCAGGACGACGTCGCTCGGCCGGCTGGTCACCGCGGCCAGCACCGCCAGGATCACCGCGACCTGGACCAGCGTGATGACGACGATCGGGAGCAGCAGGCCGGCCAGGATGCCGCGGTCACCGGCCGCGGTGGACCGCAGCCGCTTCAGGAAGAGGTTCTGCCGGCGCGCGGCCAGCGTGGTGACGGTGGTGGTGTAGAGCCCGATCGTCACCACGAAGAACATCACCATCGCCGCGATGTAGCCCAGGCTCGCCACGCGCTGGAAGGTCTTGTGCAGGCCGATGAACATCGCGCCGAACGCGATCGGCAGGACGAGGCTGGTCACCAGGACCAGACGGTTCCGGAAGATCTGGATCAGCTCGCCGCGAGCGATCGGAAGCATGGGAGGGTCCTGTTCTGAAGAGGGCTGCGATGGTCTGAGTCTGAGAGAGCGGGAAAAGCTGGAGAGCGCCGCGGTCTACGCGGTGTGGCCGATGGCGCGGAACACGTCGTCGAGCCGCGTCGGCCCGGCCTGCAGGTCCCGCAGCTCCACCGCGTTCGCCGCCGCCCAGTCGAGCAGGGTGTGGAGGTCCTTCTGCAAGCCGAAGGTCTCGATGAGGTGTGTGCCGTTGGGCTCGCGCTTCGCCAGGAGCGGCAGTGGCGACGCCGGGGCCCGGTCCGGAAGACCGAAGCTGATGGTCGCCGGAAGCGTCCGCGTCAGCTCCGACACCGTGCCCTCCCGGTGCAGCCGGCCCTGGTGCATCAGCCCGATGCGGTCGGCGCGCTGCTGTGCCTCTTCGAGGTAGTGCGTGGTGAGCACGACGGTGGATCCGTCCTCGCGCAGCTTGTCCACGGCCTCCCACAGCGCGTCCCGGGACTGGATGTCCAGACCGGTGGTGGGCTCGTCGAGGAAGATCAGCTCCGGCGTTCCGAACACCGCGGTGGCGAAGTCCAGCCGCCGTTTCTCGCCGCCGGAGAGCTGGGACACCTTGGTCGTGGCCTTGGGCATGAGATCGACGATGCCGAGCACGCGGCCGACCTGATCGGTCCGCTCGGTGAGCCGGCCGACGAGCCGGACGGTCTCCCGCACCGTCAGGTCCGGCGAGAACCCGCTCTCCTGCAGCATGATTCCCATCCGGGGCCGCACGGCGCGGCGGTCGCGGGGGCTGCGCCCGAACACCCGCACCGTCCCGGACGTCGGGGCGCGGTGGCCCTCGATCGTCTCCAGGGCCGAGGTCTTGCCGGCCCCGTTCGTACCGAGCAGCGCGTAGAGCTCACCGGGCGCCACCTGGAAGGACAGGTCCTTCACCGCGTGGAAGTCGCCGTAGGCGAGGTTCAGCCGGTCAACGTCGATGACGGGTGTCGAGGTCATGCTCCGATCCCACCAGCGGCGCCGGTCCGCGGGCAGTGAGGCCACGTCACCACCTGGCCGTGACATTCCTTCGGGGGCGGACATGACGTGGCGTCACTGGCGGCGTCCGGGGATGTGAAGAATGCTGGAGGGCGAAACCGCTGTTCAACTCGGAAAGTCGCACATGCACACACAGGTCGGCGGGACGCACCAGCGGTTGCGCCGGATCAACCTCGCCAGCATGATCCCGCCGCTGGCCGTCGTCGGGGTGCTGCTGGTCGTGATCGACGGGCGGACCTGGTGGAAGGCCGTGGTCCTGAGCGTGGGCCTGATCGCCACGCTGGTCGGCGTGGAGCGCTGGACGGCCGGCGACTTCCGGCGCGTCATGATCCCCTGCCTGGCCGTCACGGCCGGGGTGTGGCTGTTCGGGGCGCTCGCCGACTGTCCGACGGCGTTCTACGGCATCACCGTGCTCGGCCCGACCACCGTCCCCCTGGTCTCGGGGCGCCCGCGGCGCCGGCTCGCGGCGGGGCTGCTGCTGGCCGCGTACGTCGCGGCCGCAGGCGCGACCAGGCTGCTGGTAGCCCCGCACGTCGGGCCGGGCGTGGTACTCCAGTACCTCGTCATCCCGACGGTCGTGGTCGTCGTGGTGACCGGCCTGATGTTCGCCAGTCAGCGGATCTACGACCTGATCGCAGAGCTCGAACAGTCCCGGGAACGCGAGGCGGAACTGGCGGTGGTCCGGGAGCGCATGCGGTTCGCCAGCGATCTGCACGACATCCAGGGCCATACGCTGCACGTGGTGAAGCTCAAGATCGCGCTGGCCGAGAAGCTGCTGGACAGCGATCCCGAGCGCGTACGCCAGGAACTGCTGGAGATGCACACGCTCGTGGGCGACACCATCGCCCAGACCAAGGAACTCGCCTACGCGCAGTGGCGGCTCAACCTCTCCAGCGAGGTGGAGAACGCGAAGAACCTCTTCGAGGCGGCGGGGATCCAGGTGCGCGTCGAGCGCGAAGGCGAGGTGGACACGCGGGCCAGCGAGCTGCTGGGACAGGTCCTGCGCGAGACGACGACCAACATCCTGCGGCACGCGCAGGCCAGCAGCGTGCAGATCACGCTGGCGCGGTCGAGCATCGCCATCGCCAACGACGGCGCACCGGACACGCCGCTGCCGGAGCTCGGCGGGCTCTCCATCCTCGGCCAACGACTGGCCGACAACGGCGGCGAGCTGACGGTGGAGCAGAAGGACGGGCGCTTCCTGACGGCGGCAGCGTTCCCCCGGTTCGTTTCCGGGAGCGCGTCGTGAGCGCGTCATGAAAGCACAGGAGGACGCAGCGATGACCACCGTGGTGCTCGCCGACGACGAGGTACTTCTTCGCAAGGCGCTGGCGTCTCTGCTGCCGCTGGAAGGCGAGATCACCGTGCTCGCCGAAGCGCAGGACGGCGAATCGGCTGTGCGGGCCACGTTGGAGCACCGGCCGGACGTGCTCGTCATCGACCTGGAGATGCCCAATGTGGACGGGCTGGAGGCGGTCGCCGAGATCCGACGTGCGCTGCCGGGCCAGGTGATCCTCATGCTGACGCGCCATGCGCGGCCCGGGGTGCTCCGCAAGGCTCTGAAGCTCGGCGTCCAGGGCTTCGTCAGCAAGGCGGCGGAACCGGCGCACATCACGTCGGTCATCAAGGCGCTGCACGAAGGCCGGCGCTGGATCGACCCGGACGTCTCGGCGCTGGCCGTCGTCGACGACTGCCCGCTCACCGATCGCGAGATCGACGTCCTGCGGGCGACACGCGAAGGCTTCTCGGTCGCCGACATCGCCGCACAGCTGCATCTGGCCGAGGGGACGGTGCGGAACTACCTGTCCAACGCCATGCAGAAGACCCAGACGCGGACGCGGCATGAGGCGGCGCGGTATGCCCGCGAGCACGACTGGCTGTAGGGCCGGGGAGACTAAGGCCCATGAACATCGGCAGCTACTACGAACCGGCCGGCGAGCACTGCTACAAGCCGACGTCGCACGCGGGCGGCGCCTGGGATCCCGCGGAGCAGCACTTCAGCCCGCTCGGCGGGCTCATCGTCCACGCCATCGACGAGTACGCGGCCGGGCGGCCGGGCGAGAAGCTGGTGCTGTCCCGGATCAGCTTCGACATCCTCGGGCGGCTCGCCCTGGACGAGTGCGAGATCCGGGTGGAGACGCTGCGGCCGGGGCGCACGATCGAGCTGGTCGAGGCCGTCATGGTGATCGGCGGTCGGGCGGTGGTGCGGGCGCGGGCTTGGCTGCTGAGTTCCGGTGACACCACGGCGGTGGCCGGGGGCGGTGGCGGCGGTGTCCTCACCCCGCCGGAGAAGCTGGCCTCCTGGCTGATGACGGATGTGTGGCCCGGCGGCTACATCGCTTCTCTGGACGTCCGTCCGGTGACGCCGCCTCGTCCGGGGCGCACGACCGCGTGGATCGGCACCGGTCTCGACCTCGTCGCGGGGCGGGAGGTCAGCCCGCTCGCGGCGTTCGTCGCGCTGGTCGACACGGCCAACGGCATCGCGGTGTGGCGGAAGCCGACGGAGTGGATGTTCCCCAACGTCGATCTGACGATCCACCTGCACCGGCAGCCCGAGGGGCGGTGGACCGGGCTGGACACCACGGTGACGTTCGGGCCGACCGGTCAGGGCGTCACGTCGACCGTGCTGCACGACGTCTCGGGGCCGGTCGGGCACGCCGAACAGATCCTCACTGTTCGGCCTCTGGGCTAGATGGTTGCTGATCAGCGGTGCCGTGGCCGCGTTGGAGGAGCAGCCGCACGATCACGCCGCCGAAGCAGCGGCCGATCAGGATCGGCGGGCGCGGGATGGTGAGCAGGAGGTGTTGCGCTCCTGGTCGATCGTGCCGCCCCAGGTCCCGTAGTGGCGTCCGATCATCCGGTGCGGCGGGCGGTGTAGACGACGGTCAGGCGGGGATCGTCGACGTGGCCGCCGAGTTCGTCGATGATCGCGCCGAGGCGGTCCAGGAACCGCGCCCGGTCCGGCGGCGTGAGTTCGCCGATGTTCGGGAACGTCGACCACTGGTCGCGTGCGGTCTGCGGGGTCAGCGTCTGCTGCCATTCGATGATCTCGACGGACAGGTCGTCGAAGAACCCGCCCGCCGTCAGCTGCGCACGCCACCGGTCGGTGTCCAGCGCCTGCGGGCGGCTTTCGCGATAGCCCGTTTCGGCGGGCAGCAGGTCGTGGTAGACCGCGTCGAGCCGGTCGCGGAAGAGCGTCGGGCGGCGGGCGTCGCCGAACTCGTTCCACCACGCCGCCAGCCAACCACCGGGCCGCACGAGCCCGGCGATCCGCTCGGTCGAGGTGACCGGGTCGACCCAGTGCAGCGCGGTCGCGGCGACGGCCAGGTCGAACTCGCCGGACAGGTCCGCGGTCTCGAAATCGGAGACGCGGACGTCCAGCCGATCGCAGGCATGGTCGGCGACCAGAAGCGCCGCGAGGTTTTCGCCCGGCTCGACCGCGACCACCCGCGCGCCGGCCGCCAACAGGGCCCCGGTCGCCAGGCCCGAGCCGGCGCCGATCTCCAGGACCCGGGAGCCCGGCCGCAGCCCGCAGCGCTCGGCGAGCAGGTCAAAGACCGCGGCGGGGTACGGCGGCCGGCCGCGCTGGTAGGCGGCGGCGTCGGCGTTGAAGAACATCCGGCGGGTGGCGCGCAATGCGGCGGCTTGATCCTCGTTCACTCCGGCACTCTGCCAGACCGGACTTGCCGGGTCGTGGGATTAATTCGGCGGGCCGGCTTCGCCGACCGGTGCGACGAATCAGCCCGCTTCCTCAAGGACCTGACTCCCCGGCGCGCCGGCACCGTCCCGCTCAGCGGTCCCGGTCGCGGCGGATGTTGAGCCGGCGGCCCTTGATGGTCGCGCCGCGCAGGGCCCTGATCACGTCCTCCGCGGCGTCCGTCGGGACTTCGACCAGGGAGAAGCGGTCGGCGATCTCGATCGCGCCGATGTCGCGGCCGCTCAGGCGGGACTCGCCGGCGATGGCGCCGACCAGGTCCTGGGGCCGGATGCCGGAGCCCCGGCCGGCGCCGACGAACAGGCGCGTCGTGCCCGCACCGGGGCCGGCGCCGGGGCGGCCGGTCTCGCGGCGCTTGCGGGGGCCGCCGCGGTCCTGGCCGAACTCGCGCTGCGGGCGGTCGGGGATCCGCGCGTCCGGGATGTCCTCCTCGTCGTACTGCGTGCCGCCGGCCTCGTGGACCAGCTTCACCGCGGCCAGGGCCACGTCGAACAGGTCGTACTCCTCCGCCAGGTTCTCGACCACGACCCGGAACCGGTCGAGGTCGGCGCCCTCGATCAGGCTCTCCGCCAGAGCCGCGCGGGTCAGTTCCAGGCGGCGGGTCCGCAGGTCGGCGACGGTGGGGACCTTCTCCAGGGGGATCTTGCGGCGGGTCGCGCGCTCGATGGCCTTGAGCATGCGGTGCTCGCGCGGCTCGGCCAGGGTGATGGCGACGCCTTCGCGGCCGGCGCGGCCGACCCGGCCGATGCGGTGCACGTAGGACTCGGGGGCCGAGGGGACGTCGTAGTTCACCACGTGCGTCAGGTGCTCGACGTCCAGGCCGCGGGCCGCGACGTCGGTGGCGACCAGCAGTTCGGCGGTGCCCGAGCGCAGCCGGCCCATCACCCGGTCGCGCTGCTCCTGGCTCAGGCCGCCGTGCAGGGCCTCCGCGCGGTAGCCGCGGCCGTTGAGGGTCTCGGAGAGCTGGTCGACCTGCTCGCGGGTGCGGCAGAAGACGATCGCGGCCTCCGGCGCCTCCACGTCCAGCACCCGGCCGAGCGCGGCGGCCTTCTGGGCCCGCGTCACCATGTACGCGCCCTCCCGCACCCGCGGCGCCTCGCCGGGCGGCGGCTCCTCGCGCTCGATCCGCACCCGGACCGGGTCGCTGAGGTGGCGCCGGGCCAGGGCGTCGATGCGGCTCGGCATCGTCGCGGAGAACAGCACGGTCTGCCGCTCGGCCGGGGCGTTCTCCAGGATCGAGTCGATGTCCTCGGAGAAGCCCATGTCCAGCATCTCGTCGGCCTCGTCCAGGACCACGGTCCGCAGCGCGTCCAGCCGGAGCGTGCCGCGCGCGATGTGGTCCAGGGCCCGGCCCGGGGTCGCGACCACCACGTCGACGCCGCGGCCGAGCGCGCGCAGCTGGTGCCCGATCGGCTGACCGCCGTAGACCGGAAGGACGCGCACGCCCAGTTCGGCGCCGTAGCGGTGCACGGCCTCCGACACCTGCATGGCCAGCTCCCGGGTCGGCACCAGGACCAGGGCGGCGGGGTCCGTGCCCCGGCCGTCGCGCGGGATGCGCTGGATGATCGGCAGCGCGAACGCGGCGGTCTTGCCGGTGCCGGTGGCGGCCTGGCCCAGCAGGTCACGGCCGGCGAGCAGGTTCGGGATGGCCTCAGCCTGGATCGGCGTCGGCTCCTCGTAGCCGAGCTCTGACAACGCCCGGAGGATCTCCGGTTCCAGGTCGAGATCGGCGAAACCGATCTGGTCGGCGGTGGCTTGTGCCATGGCGGGGCCCTTCGTCCGGGAGCGTGCGGACACGACGCCCCCACCGTCCAAGTATCGCCCGCATCGACGACGGCTGCCGCCCGGCCCGAGCCTGGTGGTGCCAAGCCCAGCATGAACTGGCACTCCTGTCGCCGCTCAGCGCGTTGACAGAATGATCGTCGTGAACAGCGAGCGGAACCAGATGAAGGCAGTGGTCATCCCCGAGTTCGGCGCGGCGGAGGTGTTGCGCGAGGCACGGATCGCGGTACCCGAGCCCGGCGCCGGGCAGGTGTCGATCGACGTGGCGTACGCGGGTGCGAACTTCGCCGAGGTGCTGTACCGGCAGGGCGTGGTGGACGTGCCGCTGCCCTTCGTGCCCGGGATCGAGGTGGCGGGCCGGATCCGGGCGCTCGGCGGCGGCGTCAGCGGCCTGACGGTCGGCCAGCCGGTGGCCGCGCTGACGATCGTCGACAGCGGCGGGTACGCGGAGGTGGCCGTCACGGCCGCCGATCTCGTGGCCCCGCTGGCCGAGGACGCCGACCCGAACTCACCCCCGGCCGTGGACCTGGCGACGGCCGCGGCGCTCCCGTCCAACAGCACCACGGCGTTCCTGGTCCTGGACCAGGTGGCGCGGCTCGCCCCGGGCGAGAGCGTGCTCGTGCACGCCGCCGCCGGCGGGGTCGGCAGCCAGCTCGGCCAGGTCGCCCGGCTGCTCGGCGCGGGCCGCGTGGTCGGCACGGTCGGCAGCGCGGCCAAGGTGGAGGTGGCCCGCGGCTTCGGCTACCACGAGGTGATCCTGCGCGACGACGTCGCCGGGGCCGGGCAGTTCGACGTCGTGGTGGACATGGTCGGCGGCCCCGCGCGCCGGGCCAGCCTGGACCGGCTCGCGCCGCTGGGCCGGCTGGTGGTCATGGGCAACGCCTCGGGCGCCGAGGATGTCGGGATCTCCGCGAACGAGCTGTGGTTCAGCAACAAGACCGTCTCCGGCTTCAACCTCGCCGCGTACTCGGCGGTCCACCCGGACCGGGCCGGGCAGGCGCTGCGGCGCGCGGTGCGTGCGGCGAACGAGGGCACGCTGCGGGTGCAGGTGGAGACGGTGCCGCTGGACCAGGTCGTCGAGACGCACCGGCGGATCGAGACGGGGTCGACGACCGGGAAGCTGGTGCTTCAGGTGGTCGGTTCCTGACGGCGTGGGCTCAGCCGAGCGGCGGCGGCTCCCACAGGGCGTGCTTGACCATCGCCTTCAGCGCGACCGACGAGGGGGTGGCCCGGATCCCGGCGTTGCGGAGCGCGACGGCCAGGCGGCCGTGCAGCTGTTGGCCGACGCGGCCGGCCTGACGGGACGCGCGGACCACCTCCTGCGTGCGGGGACGGCGTTCCCGGTCGTAGTGGGCCAGGGCGGCTTCGATCGTCGGATCCGCGGTCAGATACGCGGCCAGGCACGCGGCGTCCTCGACGGCCTGCGAGACGCCCTGGCCGAGGTGCGGGGCCATGGCGTGCGCCGCGTCGCCGACGAGGACCACGCGGTCGGCGACGTACGAGGGCAGCGGGGTGCGGAGCTCGTAGACGTCGTGTTCCAGGACGGTGCCCGGCGGCGTGGCCGCGAGCAGGGCCGGGATCGGGGCGTGCCAGGTGCCGAACCGGCGGGCGACCTCGGCGAGCGGGTCGCCGTGGCGGTCGCCCTCGGCGCTGGTGATCGACGCGTGCCATTCGATCCGGCCGTCGAGCAGCCGCGTGGAGCCGAACTCGGTGCCGCGGCCCCAGGTCTGGTCGATGTCCGCCTCGGTGTCCACCGGGACGGACGTCACGCCGCGCCACACCGTGGAGCCGCCGTGGACGGCGCCGGGATGGTTCGGGAACAGCTGAGCGCGGACCCGGCTGTGCACGCCGTCGGCGGCGACCACGAGATCGACGGTCTCTGATTCGTGCTCTGATTCGTGCGCACCGGCGCGGCTGAAGCAGACTTCTGCGGCGTCGGCCTTGCGCACGACGCGGTGCACCGTGGCGCCGGTGACGAGGCAGTCCTCGGGCAGCGCGGAGCGCAAGGCCCGGTGCAGGTCGGCGCGCAGGAAGCTGTAGACCGGCGAGCCGAGGAGGCGGGCGCCGGCCTCGGCGTCCATGTGCGACAGCCACTTCCCGCCGGGGACCCGGATGCCGCCGGAGCCCTGCGGCTCGCCGGCGGCGCGCACCGCGTCGCCGACGCCGAGTACGTCCAGCGAGCGCATCCCGTTGCCCTGCACCGAGATGCCGGCGCCGGCGTCGTGCAGGACAGCCGCGCGTTCCAGGACCCTGACCTGCCAGCCGACACGCCGCAGGCCGATCGCCGTGGTCAGGCCGGCTATGCCGCCGCCCACCACCATCGCCGTCTTCATCGGACCACTCCTCCCCTTCTACATCTGTAGAACTCCCTACAGATGTAGAAGCTACGCTACAGGTGTAGAAACTACAAGCGATCCGCCCGGGAGGGCCCCACACATGCCGACGGACCAGCGGGACCAGCGCGACCAGCGCGATCGCCGCGCGCTCCTCGCCGACGCGGCCATCGACCTGCTCGCCGAGGAGGGCATGCGGGCGCTGACGCACCGGGCCGTGGACGCCCGCGCCGGGGTGCCGCTGGGCAGCACGTCGGCGTACTTCCGGACGCGGCAGGCGCTGCTGACGGCGATCGTGAAGCGGCTCAGCGACCTGGACCGGGAGGATCTGCGACGGCGCGGGCTGGACCTGCCCTCGGCGGGGGCGAAGCCGCGGCAGCCGATCACGGACGACCTCGACGCGGTGGCCGCGGCGACGGCGGCCTTCATCGACCTGTCGCTCTCGCACACCCGCAACCGCGCCCTGGCCCGCTACCACTGCCGTCTGGAGTCGATCACGCAGCCGGACCTGCGGGCCCTGCTCACGCCGCACGAAGAGGCCGCGTTCCGGCAGACCCGCGAGCTGCTGGCCCGGCACGGGGCGCCCGATCTCGACGCGCGGGCCCGGGCGTTCGTCGCGGCGGTCGACGGGCTGATCTTCGAACGGCTGGTCAGCGGCTCCCCCAGCGCGGCCGGCACGACTGAGAACCGGGCCGAGCTCACGGCGACGGTAAGGGCCCTGCTGGCCGGAGCCACGGCACACTGAGGACGATGCGCCCCGCACAGTGCGCCCCGCACCTGGACTCATCAGCCCACCCTGATGATATATTAAACATGTCTAATCGTCTCTTCGAGAGGCCCACCGGTGCCCGACAAGCTGCTCTACGAGCACGTCCACTCCGAGCTCAAGAGCCGCATCACCGATGGGCGGTATCCCGTGGGCAAGCGCCTGCCGAGCCCGGCTGAGCTGTGCGAGGAGTTCTCGGTCAGCACGATCACGCTCAAGCGGGCGCTCGACATGCTCGCCGAGGACGGGTACGTGGTGCGGCGGCCCCGGCACGGGACCGTGGTGGTGAGCGCCGAACCGGAGGCGGGCGCGGCGGCGGCCGGCGGTGCCGGTGCCGCGGGCGGCGGCCTGCCGCTTTTCGGCGCCGTGCTGACCAGCTTCGACGACACCTTCGGCAGCGGGATCCTGACCTCGATGATCGGCCAGACCGCGGGGCGCGCGAACCTGGCCGTCAAGATGTCCTTCGGCGACGCCGACGCCGAGGAGGCGCTGATCGGCGAACTGCTCGCGGCCGGGGTGTCCGGGCTGGCCTTCCAGCCGAGCTCGTCGGAGTCGGTGCCGCCGGCCCTGCTCGGACTGCTGGCGCGGCGGTTCCCGGTGGTGATCATCGACCGCTCGTACGACGGGATCCCGGTGTCGGCGGTCTGCTCCGACAACGTCGCCGGCGGCCGCGCGGCCACCGAGCACCTGCTGGACCTCGGCCACACCCGGATCGGCCTGGTGACCAGCGCCAGCCGGGTCTCGACGGTCCAGGACCGGCGCAACGGCTACGTCCGCGCGCACGCCGCGCGCGGGGTCCCGCACGACGACGCCGACGAGTTCCACGCCGTCGACTCGGTCACCCCCGGCGCCACCACCAGCCCCGAGGAGGACATGGCGCGGCTGACGGAGTTCGTCCGGAGCCGCCCGGGCATCACGGCCTACCTCGCCTCCGAGCACCACATCGCACTGCTGCTGCGCAAGGCCTGCCAGGCGGTCGGCCGCGCGGTCCCGGACGACGTGTCCATCGTCTGCTTCGACCAGGCCGACGCGCTCCTGGACGACTCGATGTTCGTCTTCACGCACATCGCGCAGGCCCAGCACCTGATGGGCACGCGGGTGATCGAGGAGCTGTTCGCGCAGCTGGACGATCCCGGCGCGGTGACCAAGCACGCGCTGCCGACACGGCTGGTGCCCGGGGCCTCGACGGCGGCCCGGCACTGACTGAGGCTTGCGGGATCGAAAAAGCGCGGGGCGCCGACCGAAAGCCGACGCCCCGCGTACCCCCCGCCCGGGCTCCCCGCGTCTCCCCCGCGCCGCCCAGGCCCTCCGCCCCGCACTGGCTGGCGGATCGCCAATGCGGGCTCGAAGCCGTGAAGCCGCCCCTCGGCCTCAGCCGGCCACCCGGCGGCAGACCTCGGTCCCGATGATCGCGCTGAGCTGCGCCGAGTACGGCACATGCGCGTCGGCCGGGAGCGGCGTCCGCCAGTCCATTCCGGCCAGCAGCGCGTCGCCGGCGAGCGCGTGCGTCCACAACGCCTGCCCGGCGCCGAGAATCAGCTCCCGGATGTCGGTCGCCGACGGATCGGCCTGGACCAGCAGCCCGGCGTAGCGGTACATGATCCCCTTGAACAGTCCCTCGTCGCCGCCGGTCCCGTCGTCGAGCAGGACTCCGTCCGCGCTCAGTACGCGGAACGCCGTCCTGGCCGTGACCCGCGCGCGATCCAGCAGCGACGCGTCGCCGGAGACCGCCGCCAGCTCCACGCAGGCCCCGATGTACAGGCCCTGGTTGTAGGTGAAGCGCCACTGCGTGTCGACCCGGCCGTCGTTCTCCCGGTTGACGCCGTCCTCGATGAAACCGTCGGCGCCGCGGAGGGTCAGGTCCAGCCACTCGAGCGTTTTGCGGGCCCAGTCCTGGTACTCGGTGTCCCAGGTGGCCCGGTGCAGGCGGGCGCCGAGGATCACGAACGTCCCGTTGGACGGCGTGTTCTTGTACCCGAGCTGCTGTTTGCGCCAGGCGATCCCGCCGCCGCACTCGTCGTTCCAGCCCGCGTCGCGCACGTGGTGCCAGATCTTGACCGCCTCGTCGAGGTACCGGCGCTCGGAGGTGGCCTCGTGCAGGCGCAGCAGCGCGATGCCGAACCAGAGCATGTCGTCGAAGTAGTCGTTGAACAGCGAGCCCTGGTTGCGGGCCAGGATGTTGTCGCGCACGGCGACCGCGGCGTCGCGCCAGCGCGGGTCGCCGGTCCGCTCGAAGGCGTCGAGGCGCGCCTCCAGGGCGTGTGCGAGCCACCAGTAGTTGAAGGTGTCGTCGTCTCCGGGCCGCAGCGGGTGCCAGTTGTGGAGCAGCTGCTCGCCGTCGGCGCCGAAGTAGGTGTCCAGGCTTGCTTGGATGCGGTCCGCGCGCTGCCCCCACAGCGCGGCGGACACGGTGGTTTCGCTCATACGGTGCTTGAGTCCTCACACGCCCTTGGCGAGGATCTGGTCGCCCTGGCTCGCCGCGTTCTTCAACGCGGAAGCGGCGTCCGTCTTCCCCGACATCCAGTTCTGCAGCTGCGGTTCCAGAGCCTTGCCCTCGACGTCGCTGTAGCCGGGCACGTTCGGCCGCACCACGGCGAAGCTCTCGGTCTGCACGAACGCCGGCCAGTGCCCGCTGCCGAAGTACGGGTCCTGACTCGCCTTCACCGACCCCGGCAGCCAGCTGCCGATCTTGGCGAACGCCACGCCGTTGGCCGGGACCGTGGTCCACCACTTCACGAACTCCCACGCCGCGTCCCGGTGCTTGGCCTGCGCCGGGATCACCAGGCCGAAGCCGCCGGTGATGGCGCCCTTGCCGCCGGGCCCGGTCGGCGGCGGGACCACGCCGTACTCGAAGCCGCTGATCGCGTCGTACTGCGGCATGTTCCAGGGGCCGTCGTACTTCATGGCGATCTGGCCGGTGCCGAAGCCGTCGACGCCCTGGGCGAATCCGAGTTCGTACACCTTCTTGTTGTGGAGCAGGTCGTCCCAGAACGCCAGCACGGCCTGGCCCGCCGGGCCGTCGAAGGCCGTGGTCTTCTTGTCCGCGGACAACATCTGGCCGCCGGCCTGCAGGATCCAGACGTTGAACAGGCCCGGGTCGTCCAGCGCGAAGCCGGCCACCTTGAGCTTGCCGCCGCTGTCCCGCTGGGTCAGCACCTGGGCCGCGGTGGCCAGTTCCTCCCACGTGGTCGGCGGCTTGATGCCGGCCTTGTCGAGCATCGTCTTGTTGTAGACCAGGGAGCGGTTGTCGACGAGCATCGGCAGGCCGTACTGCTTGCCGCCGACGGTCATCTCGCCGTAGGGCGCCGGGAAGAAGTCGCTCGTGTCGACCTTGTCCCGGGCGATCAGGTCGTCGATCGCGGACAGCGCGCCCTTCGGCGCGTACAGCGAGGTCTGGTAGCGGTCCCAGAGCACCACGTCCGGGATGTTGGTCCCCGAGGCGATCGCCGTCAGCAGCTTGGTCTCGACGATGTCCTGCGCCTGGTAGGTCACGTGCACCGAGGTCTGGCTGCTGTTGAACGCGGCCAGCTGGGTGTTGATCTGCTTGACCTGGTCGCCGTTGAACGACCCCCACATGGTGATGTTCTTGACGCCGCCCCCGCCGGATCCGGAGCCGGACTTGGACGAGCCGCACGCGGCGAGCAGCGGCGCGGCGGCCAGGCCGAGCGCGCCGGCGACGCCGCCGCGCAGCAGGCCGCGGCGGGAGACTGAGCTGGCTGAAGGCAGGGCTGGATGGTTCTGGTTCATCACGGTTCTCCTGGGTGAGGTGAGGGAGGTCGTGCCGAAGTGCCGACGTGCCGTACTACTTGCCGCCGCTGGTCGCCAGGTTGTCGACCATCCAGCGCTGCGCGAACATGAAGATCACCAGAACCGGCAGGCTGGCCACGATCGTGCCCGCCATCAGCGGCCCGGTCTGCGAGCTGTAGTTGGTGACCAGCCCGGACAGCCCGACCTGGATGGTCATCTTGTCCGGGGAGTTCAGGACGATCAGCGGCCACATGAAGGCGTTCCAGCCGGCCTGGAAGGTGAGGATGCCGAGCACGGACAGCGCGGCACGGGCCAGCGGGACATAGATCTTGAAGTAGATGCCGAACTCCGAGGCGCCGTCGATGCGCGCGGCGGCGGCCAGGTCGTCCGGCAGCGACTCGAAGACCTGCTTCATGAAGAACACCGCGAAGGCGCCGATCGCGCCGGGCAGGATGACGGCCCAGTAGCTGTCGAGGAATCCGCTGCCGCCGTTGCCGAGGATGTCGTTGCCGCCGGCCAGCGGGAAGTACCGGAGGATGAGGAACTGCGGGACCATCGTGACGGTGCCCGGGATCATCATCGAGGCCACGTACGCGGAGAAGATGATGCGCTTCCCGCGCAGGTGGAGCTTGGCCAGCGTGTAGCCGGCCAGGGAGCCGAAGAACAGGTTGGTGACGACGCCGACCACCGCGATCAGCAGCGAGTTCAGCGCGTACCGGAGCATCGGCACGGTGTGGAACACGCTCGTGTAGTTGCCGAACGTCCAGTGTTTGGGGATCAGGCCGAAGCCGCTGGCGACGATGTCGCCGGCCGGCTTCAGAGACGTGGAGAGCGTCCACAGCAGCGGCAGGACGGTGGAGACGGCGACCACGGTCGCGGCGATCCACCACAGCACGGCGCCGAGCTTGCGGCGTATCAGGGTGTTGTTCACTGGTCGCCCGCCTTGTTCACCAGCCGCGCGTTCACCAGCGAGACCGCCAGGATGATCGCGAACAGCACGAAGGAGATCGCGGAGGCGTAGCCCATCTTCAGCGCACCGAAGCCGCGGTCGTAGATGTAGTAGACGAGGGTCACCGTGGAGTTGCCGGGACCGCCCTTGGTCAGCACGTAGGCCTGGTCAAAGACCTGGAACGCGGCGATGATCAGCAGCGTGGTGACCAGCATCGTGGTCTTGGTCAGGGCCGGGAGCGTCACGTACCGGAAGACCTGCCAGCTGTTCGCGCCCTCGGTGCGGGCGCTCTCTATCAGCTCTTTGGGGATGTTCTGCAGGCCGGCCAGATAGATGACCATGTTGGTGCCGAAGCCGGCCCAGACCGACATCAGCACGATCGCCGGCATCGCCCAGTTGGAGTCGTAGAGCCAGGCCGGGCCGTTCACCCCGAACTCGCCGAGGATCACGTTGATCAGGCCGTGCTGCGGGTTCAGCATCCAGTACCAGATCGAGGCGGTGGCCACGGTCGAGGAGATCACCGGGATGTAGAACATGACGCGGAAGTACTTCGCCGCGCGGACTTTGCGGTTCAGCAGCAGCGCCGTCGCCAGCGCGACCACGATGCCGAGCGGGACGTACATCAGGGTGTAGAAGACCGTGTTCTCCAGCGCCTTGGTGAAGAACGGGTCGTGGATCAGGTCGGTGTAGTTCTTGAAGCCGACCCAGTTCATGCTGCTGATGACGTCGTAGTCGGTGAAGCTGAGCACCGCCGCCATGACCACCGGCAGCAGGACGAAGAGCACGAACAGCAGGACCGGCAGGGTCATGAACAGCGTGGCGGCGCGGCGCTCGGAGCGCCGGGTGTCGCGGACGCGGCGGCCGTGCGGCGTGTGGGCGTCGGCCGCGGCGGCGGATATCGCCTCGATGTCAGCGGCCATCGCTGACTCCTTCCGACGGGAGGTGGCTGGTGGGGGCTCCGGCTCGCGGGCCGCGGGGGGAGGCGTTGCCGAGCGCGGCACCGCCGGCGGAGACGGTGCCGACGGAAGCGCTGCCGACCGTGACGTAGCTGGCCGGGACGGTGCCGATCGGGATGTCGCCGACCGGGGCGTAGCCGCAGTAGTCGAGGACGAGTTCGGTGAACATGGCCTCGGCCCAGGAGAACCACTCCCGGGTCCAGATCCGCGGGTCGTCCGCGTGGAACGACTCGTGGACGCGGGTGGTGCCGGCGTCGGTGGCCAGCAGGGTGGCGATGGCGGCGCGCTGTTCGGCGCGGTCGCCGCTGGTGAGCGCGGCGACGGCGATCGCGATCGGCCAGACGTGGCCGGGCGGGGTGTGCGGGCTGCCGACCCCGGAGGCGGCGCGGCCGGCGACGTAGGCCGGGTTGCGCTCGCTGAGGACGAAGGCGCGGGTCGCGAGATACGTCGGGTCGTCGGCGGCGCAGTAGCCGAGCAGCGGGAGGGCGAGCAGGCTCGGGACGTTGGCGTCGTCCGTCTCCAGGACACCGCCGAGACCGTCGACCTCGTAGGCCCAGCGCGGTCCGGTGACCGGGTCGTCGACGACGGCGTGCTCGGCGATGCCGGTCTGCAGGCACTCGCGCAGCGCGTCGGCGCGGGCCAGCAGCTCCGCGCGCCGGTCGTCGGGCAGCGCCGAGCCCGGCTTGTGGGTCAGGATCTCCGCGAGCTGGCCGAGCGCGACGACCGCGAACATGTTGCCGGGGACGTTGTAGCCGAAGCGCGCGGCGTCGTCGCTGGGGCGGAAGCCGCTCCAGGTGAGGCCGGTGACCGCGGTCTTCGGGCCGAGGCCGTCCCGGACCAGGGTGTCGGAGGCCGGCGCGTCGAAGCGCTGGAAGCGGTAGGCGGAGGCGGCCTCGTGGTCGAGCTCGGTCTCCCAGGTGGTCAGGACGGCTTCGGCGGCGGTCCAGAACGCCTCGTCGAGGAAGTCGTCGCGGCCGTAGGCGCGCCAGGCGAGGTGCGCGAGCCAGAGCGGGTAGCACAGCGAGTCGACCTCGTACTTGCGCTCCCAGACCCAGGGGTTGGCGGCGGTGACGTCGGTACCGTGGCCGGCGCCGTCGGGCCGCACGTTGAAGGCGTTCGCATACGGATCCACCGCGATGTAAGCGAGCTGCCGCCGCAGCACACCGATGACGAACGACTGCGCCAGCGGCAGCACCTCGCGCAGCCGGAGGAAGGGCAGCACCTGCGCCGCGGAATCCCGCAGCCACATCGCCGGAATGTCGCCGGTGAGCAGGAAGACCGTGCCGTCGTCCAGGTACCGCGCGGTCCGCTCGCGCACCTCGGTCAGGAACCGGGTGACGATCACCGCGGCCCTCGGGTCGCCGCCGACGGCCTCGGTCACCCGCCGCTGGAGGTCCTGCAGTCCGGCCGCACCGTGCTCCACGATCACACCTAACTGAATATATTCAATCTACTGGATGTGTCGGGAGGATAGACCCGGGCGTGGCGCGAGCGCAACGGGTAACCCCCGCGCAATCCGGAGCGATCATGCGCGGGGTCAGGGGGTGAAATGTCAGGGTTCGATGATGGTGAAGGGCACGAGCGCGCGGACCGGCGCGGCGGCCCATCTCGGGCGCGGCGCGGGAAGGGTCAGGGCTCGACGATGGTGAAGGGGACGAGTGCGCGGACGGGCGCGGTCTGGCCAGCCAGCTGCGCACGCAGGAGCTCCACGGCGCGGCGGCCCATCTCGGCCTGGTCCTGGCGGACGTGCAGGAAGCGCGGCGGGGCGAAGGGGTCCACCGGGGAGTCGAAGCACGCGATCTCGGGCAGGGCTGCCTGCTCGCCGGTCGCGGGCTGCCCGGCGTGCCCGGCGTGCCCGGCGTGCCCGGCGTGCTCGGCCACGGCCAGCGCGATCACGCGCGCGAGGTTGTACTCGCTGGCGACAAAGGCCGTCACCTGCGGTGCGGCGTCCAGGAAGCGGCGCACCTCGGCCACGTCGTGGCGGATGTTCTCGGTGGTGAGGGCGCCCGGCAGGGTGCTGACGAGGTCGGTCAGGCGGTGGGCGTCGGGGCCGAGTTTGTGGGCGGCCAGGGCGCGGCGGAAGCCGTCGAGGCGCTGCTCGATCGTGGAGGTGTGGGAGGGGGCCGGGGAGGCGAAGCAGATCTCGGTGTGGCCGCGGCGGATCAGCGCCTCGGTGAGCGCCTGGGCGGCGGCGACGCCGTCGGTGTGGACGGTGCTGGCGGCGATGCCGTCGAGGGAGCGGTCGACCAGGACCAGCGGGATCCCGTCGAGGACCAGGCGCAGGAGGCTGGCGTTGTGGAACTCGCCGTGGACGGGGAAGACCAGCAGGCCGTCGACGGTTCCGGCGGCGCGCAGCCGCTCGATGGCGAGTTCCTCCTCGCGCTGGCTGCCGCGGGTGCGGCGGAGGATCAGGTCGATGCCCGCCGCGGAGCACGCCTGCTCCACGGAGGTCAGCAGGTCCAGGCCGTAGGACTCGGAGAAGTCCGGGAGCAGGAAGGCGATGGCCTGGTCGACGTCACCGTCGGGCTTGCGGCGGCGGGAGGCGGTGCCGGCCGCGGCCGGCGCGGGCTCCCCCTCGGACCGTTCGGCCAGGTCTTGGGCGCTGACCCCGTCGAGGTCCGGGGGCGCGGGGACGACGAACGAGCCCTTGCCGCGCAGCCGCTCCACGATCCCGGCCTGCCGCAGGACTTCGAGCGCGCTCTTGGCGGTGACGCGGCTGACGTCGAACGCGGTGGCGAGCTCGGTCTCCGACGGGACCCGGCCGCCGGGCACCAGTTCGCCTGCTCTGAGCTCGTCGAGGAGGTGGTCGACGATGGTCTCGTAGAGCAGCGGCCGCGTCATTCCAGTCACCCTATCTTCACCGGTCGTCACGGACGACGTGGGCAGCTGATCCAAGTTGACGCATGTTGACATATCTCAAGTCGGGAGTACCGTCGCGCTGACCGAATCCCCGACCCGGACCCCGGTCCGGCCCCCGACCGAAGGGCTGGATGGATCATGCGAAGACTCCGCTCCAGAATCCGCTCAAGAATCCGCGCGGCGGCCGTGACCGGCCTGGTCAGCGCCCTCGCCGGCACCGGCCTGGCGGTCGCGGCCCCCGCCCCGGCGCACGCCGCCACCTCCTCGGACGCGAGCGCCGCGATGTCCGCGTTCGTCTCGGCGTTCTGGGACCCGACCGCGAAGTACTTCTTCTGCAACAGCGACCACCAGGTCCACTCCCAGCACGCCTACGGCCCCGACGGCGGGCTGTACTCGGACTTCTGGTGGGAGGCGCAGAACTGGGAAACCGTCATGGACGCCTACCAGGCGACCGGCGATCCCGCCTACCGCCAGATGATCGACGACGTCTACACCGGCTTCACGGCCTTCTACCCGACCTTCAGCACCAACTTCAACGACGACCTGGGCTGGTGGGCCCTGGCCTCGGCGCGCGCGTACGGCATCACCGGCGAGAACCAGTACCTCACCACGGCCGAGAACCTGTTCAACTCCGTCTACGCCTACCAGGACACCACGTACGGCGGCGGCATCTGGTGGCAGCGCAACCTGCAGAACCAGAAGAACGTCGCCTCCAGCGCCCCGGCCGCCGAGGCCGCGGCGATGATCTACAAGGACACCGGCAACACGACGTACCTCACCGACGCGCAGGGCCTGTACTCCTGGATGAAGTCGACGTTGCAGTCCAACGGCCACGTCTACGACCACGTCGACGGCACCGGCGTGGCGAAGTGGGACTTCACGTACAACTTCGGGGCCTACATCGGCGCGGCGGACGCGCTGTACACGGCGACCAACAACTCGACGTACCTGGCGGACGCGAACGCCGCGGGCTCGTGGGCCACGACGTACCTGACCAACGCCGGGACGCTGGACTACGAGGGCGTCGACGACGCCGGCGGCTTCAAGACCGTCCTGATCCGCAACCTCGCGCATCTGGTCAGCGCGCACGGACAGACGCAGTACCTGCCGTTCCTGCAGATGAACGTCAATCAGGGCTGGAACCAGCGCCGCTCCGCGGACAGCCTGGTCGGCCCGGACTGGTCGCAGCCGACCGGAAGCGCGTACCTGCAGTCGCTGACGGCCGGGGCGATGGCCAGCGCCGCCGCGGTGGTCGCGCCGGACGGCACGTCGGGCCCGCAGCCCGGCTTCGCCACGTATCAGGCGACGAACGCGCGCACCACGAACCTCAACTCGGAGAGCACCAACTCCGGCTTCTCCGGCCGCGGCTACCTGGCCGGCTGGAACACCGACGGACAGTCGGTGACCTTCGAGGTGCAGGCCCCGGCCGCGGGCGCCTACGAGATGGCGCTGCGCTACGCCGGAGGAGCCGGGAACGCCACCCGGCAGATCTCGGTCAACGGCTCGGTGGTCGCCGGGAACCAGTTGTTCCCCGGCACCGGCGGATGGTCGAACTGGTCGACGGTGACGCTGAACGGCGTCGCACTGAACCAGGGGTACAACGAGGTCACCATCGCGTACTCCTCGGGAGCGGGCAGCTCGAACTACCTCAACCTCGACTCGATGCGGCTGAGCTACCAGCTCCAGGCCGAAAACGGGGTGCTGCACGGCGGCATCGGGCTGGAGTCCTCCAACGCCGGTTACACCGGAACCGGCTACCTGGCCGGCTGGAACGCCGACGGGCAGTGGGTGGACCTGAGCCCGAACGTCAGCCGCAGCGGGACGTACACGGTGACGTTCCGGTACGCGGCAGCGGCCGGGAACGCCTCGCGCTACATCTACGTCGACGGCGCCGACGTGACGGACAACCTGGCGTTCCCGGGGACGGCATCGTGGTCGACGTGGAACACGGTGACGCTGAGCGGTGTGCACTTGAACGCCGGGAGCAACACCCTCTCGGTCATCTACGATTCGACGAAGGGCAGCAGCGACTACCTGAACCTCGACGAGGTGACGGTGCAGTACACCGGCGGTTGAGATCACCCGCCGACGGGGACGGTGGGGGCATGGCCGCGGCAGAACACGGACCAGACGGACCAGACGGACCAGACGGACCGGGCGTGCCAGACGTGACGCCGAAAGCCGTCCCCGGAACGGGGACCCGCAACCATGCGGCGTGGGTGGCGGTGGCCTGGGGTGTGCTGTTCGCGGTGCCCAGCTTCATCTGGGCGACCGGGCACACCGCCGGGGCCACCTCCACCGTGTCGCCGACGTTGGTGGCGAAGGCGCGCGACGGGGACACGGGGTTCCTCGTCGTGCTGTGGCTAAGCGGGTTCCTGAAGCTGTTCGCGAGCGCCGTCGGCGTGACGCTGGCGCGGCCTCGGGGGCCGCGCGCGGGGCGGTTCGCAGCGTTCTGCGGCGCCGGGGCGGCGGTGCTGTTGGCGGGTCACGGGCTGCTGTTCGTGATCGGCGGCGCGCTGGTGGAGTCGGGGGCGGTGCACGGGAAGCCCGACGTCGTCGTCTTGTTGCGCTGGTATCTGTACCTGTGGGGCCCCTACTTCTTCGGGGGCGGCGTCGCGTTCGGGTTGGCGACGCTCTGGTATCTGCGCCAGGCCGCTGATCGGGCGCGGATCGTGCGATACGCGAAGGTCGGCGCTGCCGGCGGGGCGCTGATGGTGCTGTTGTCGACCTTGTCCGGGCTCGGCTGAGCCGACCTCAGGCGACCTCAGCGTCCGGTCTCGACAAGCTTCTCCAAAGCCTCGAAGCACCCTTCCACGGTCTTCGGCATATCGCCGCTCTCGCTGCGTACCCACTTCGCGAACGCCGAGCGGAACACCGCGATCCCCGCGTCCGCCGCCAGGCGCGCGTCCGGATCGGTGACGCCGCGCGCCTTCAGGCCCTCGGCCAGGACTGCGGCGAGCTTCGCCATCTTGGCGACCTCGCGCTCCTGGAGTTCCGGGTTCGCGTCGATGATGCCCTGGCGGATCCGGGCGAGGTCACGGCGCCCTTCGAAGATCGGCGCGACCGCGGCCAGGGCCGCGTGGACCGCGCCCATGGGGGTGGCCTCGGCTGGGGCCGCGGCCAGGGCCTCGACCATCACGGCCTGGAGGATCTCGCCGCCCTGGAACAGCACCTCGCGCTTGTCGCTGAAGTGACGGAAGAAGGTGCGCTCGGTCAGGCCGGCGCGTTCGGCGATCAACGCGACCGTCGTCTGGTCGTAGCCCTGCTCGATGAACAGGTCCATGGCGGCTTGTTCGAGGCGTCCTCGGGGGTTCGACGGCCAGCGACTCATGGCCTCATGGTACGTGATGACAGCGACTGACATCAGTGTTAGCGTGAGTGATGTCAGTCGCTGTCATTACGGCCCGGGAGGCCTTCTCATGCGTGTCTTCGTCACCGGCGCGTCCGGACACATCGGTTCCGCCGTCGTCCCCGAACTGCTCGATGCCGGCCACCAGGTCGTCGGCCTGGCCCGCAACGACGCCGCCGCCGAGCGGATCGCCGCACGCGGCGCCGAGGTGCACCGCGGCGACGTCTTCGACCCGGACTCCTACCTCGACGCCCTCGACGCCGCGGACGGCGTCATCCACCTCGCCTACGACCACTCCTTCACCGACATGGCCGCCGCCGCGGCCGAGGACCTCCGCGTCACCAAGGCCATCGGCGAGCGCCTGGTCGGCACCGGCAAGCCGCTGGTCGCCACCTCCGGCACGCTGATGCTGGCCCGGCGCGCCCCCGGCGTGCTCGGGCTGGAGGAGCACACGGTCGAGGCGGGTCCGCGCGTCGACACCGAGAACGCGGTCATCGCCCTGGCCGAGCGCGGCGTCCGCTCCTCGGTGGTGCGCCTGGCCCCGCTGGTCCACAGCGATCTGGACCACCACGGCTTCAGCCCGACCCTGATCCGCATCGCCCGCGAGAAGGGTGTCGCGGCCTACGTCGGCGACGGCGCCAACCGCTGGCCGGCCCTCAACACCCGGGACGCGGCCCGGATCTACCGGCTGGCGCTGGAGTCGGCGCCCGGCGGCACCCGGCTGCACGGCGTGGAGAACGAGGGATACGCCTTCCGCCTGATCGCCGAGACCATCGCCGAGCGCCTCGGGCTCCCGACCGCGTCGATCGCCGCCGACGACGCCGCCGCGCACTTCGGCTTCCTCGGCTTCGCCGTCGGGTCGGACAACCCGACGTCGAACGCCTTTACCCGCAAGACGCTCGGCTGGGAGCCGGAGCACATCGGCCTGATCGAGGACCTGAAGCAGGACCACTACTTCGTGGAGCGGTAAGAGCTTGTAGAGCAGCAAAACAGGCACCGGCCCCGACGCCTCCCTCAAAGCGTCGGGGCCGGTGCCCTTCCCTCTTTCCGAACTGGTCCAGGAGCTGTTCTAGGAGGTCGTCACCGCCGTGTCGTCGATGACGGAGTTGGTGGTCCCGCCGCTGGTGTCCGTCTCGCTGCCGATGAACTTCAGCGTGACGGTCTGGCCCGCGTACGCCGACAGGTTCGCGGTCTGCTGCGAGTAGCCGGAGTTCGCGTTCAGGTTGGAGAACGAGCCGACGGTCGCCAGCACGGTCCCCGAGGAGTTCAGGACCTGCACGGTGAACGTGTCCGGCTTCGCCGTCGTGGTGTTCTCCGTGGTGTCGATGTGCAGCCAGTAGGTCAGCGTCGCCGAGCAGCCGGCCGGAATCGTCACGCTCTGCGCGGCGGTGTCGGTGTCCTTGCTGCCGTTGCCGTTGAACCACGCGACCCACGAGCCGGAGTGCGAGGGCTCAGCCGACGTCGCCTTGGTGATCGGCGTGAATCCGAGCGTGGAGGTCTGGGTCCAGGACACGGCGCCGGATTCGAAGCCGGGGTTCGCCAGCAGCTGCGCCGGGGTGCAGCCGCCCCCGCCGGCCGTGGTGACGGTCAGCGAGTACGAGGCCGTGTGCGACCCCGAGGAGGCGGTCCCGGTCACGGTGATCGCGTACGTCCCCGCCGGGGTCGACGACGACGTCGCGATGGTCAGCGTCGAGGACGCCCCGGAGTTCAGCGACGCCGGGTTGAAGCTCGCGGTCGCCCCGGTCGGCAGGCCGGACGCGGACAGCGCCACGGACTCCGCCGATCCGGAGGTCACCGCGGTGCTCACCGACACCGTCGCCGAAGAGCCCTGACTCACCGACCCGGACGCCGGTGAGGCCGAGACCGAGAAGTCGTTGGTCGGCGGCGGGGTCGACGCCGAGGCCGGGCTCCAGTAGTCGCCGGCCATCACGATCATGACCAGCGTCTTGATGGTCTCGCCGTAGTAGCCGTCGCCGTACGGGTTGGTCTGCAGGTAGTTCCAGATCGTGTCGGTCCACGACTGGTCCCCGGCGGCCATCGCGGACGGGCCGATCGAGTCCCCGGCCTCCTCGGCGACGTCCGAGGTGTTGTAGCCGGTGCAGTTCAGGTTCAGGTGCGGGTAGACGTTCGCCGGGTTGCTCCCGGAGACCTTCTTGGCGCACGCCGACCACTTCTGCGCCTCGCTGAGCTCGAACGCGGCGGTCGAGGAGCCGTTCAGCAGCGCGTCGGTGCCCATGTGCCACGGCACGCGGATCGAGTTGTAGCCGACGATGTTGTCCGGCTGGTTCTCCTGGTAGTTCGCCGGGGCCGGCTTCGGGCTGCTGCCGTCCGCGCCGACCACGAAGTCCGACAACAGGCCGTAGGACGAGGAGTAGTTGCTCACCAGCGAGCTGTCGACCGCCTCGGTCCGGGCGATGACCTTGTTCCAGTTGTGCGAGGTGTCGTACGCCGCGTAGGCCCGGAGGTGGTCGATCATGTGGTCCGAGGGCCGGGTGTCGGTGTTCGGGCCGTCGTCCTCGCACTTGAGGTGGCCGTCCGGCGCCACGTTGTGGTTGTAGAAGTTGTTCAGCCACGTCATGGCGTCGCTGGTGTAGCCGCCCCACTGCTTGTCGGCCAGGATCAGGCCGTAGCCGATGTCCAGGTCGCCGTCGGTCGCGCCGTCGGGGGTCCCGCCGCTGTAGTACTTGCAGGTCTTCCCGTCGAGCTGCCACTGCATCATGCCGTACTGGTCCTCGTGGTCCTTGACCAGTTGCCACAGACCGTTGAACTCGGTCTGCGCGCTGGCGTCGTACCCGGCCATCAGCGGCACGATGTTCATGCCGTAGCCCTGGCCCTCGGAGACCGGGCCGTTGTTGGTGGCGTCGCCGTCGCCCTTGGTGGACACGTAGTACTCGTTGCTGGCGCAGCCGTGCACGAGGTACGTGGACTTCCAGGAGTTGTACTGCTTCTCCACGGCGGCGTCGCGCGTCGCCTGCGAGGCCGACGGCATGACGCCGACCTTGTAGGTCTGGTGCTGGGGGAAGGCGAAGTTCGGTCCGGCGGCCTGGACCGGGGCCGTCTGCGCGACGGCGAGCGCCACGCATCCGGCCAGAGTACTGATTCCGGTCGCCAGGCTGAGCACACGCTGGGAGCGGCGCTTCACAGGCTCGTTCCTTTCTGCGGGGGGTGTGGGGACGTCAGCTGGTCTGCAGGGCGGTGTCGTCGGCCACGAAGTCCGTGGTCCCACCGCTGGTGTCCGTCTCCGAGCCGGTGAACTTCACCGTGACGGTCTGGCCGGCGTAGGCGGAGAGGTTGGCCGTGTGCTGGGTGTAACCCGAGTTGGCGTCGAGGTTGGAGAACGAGCCGACCGTGGCCAGGACGGTCCCGGAGGAGTTCAGGACCTGCACGGTGAACGTGTCCGGTTTGGCTGTCGTCGTGCTCTCCGTGGTGTCGATGTGCAGCCAGTAGGTCAGCGACGCGCTGCATCCGGTGGGGATGGTGACGGTCTGCGCGGCGGTGTCAGTGTCCTTGCTGCCGTTGCCGTTGAACCAGGCGACCCACGAGCCGGAGTGGGCCGGCTCGGCTGATGTCGCCTTGGTGATCGGCGTGAATCCGAGCGTGGAGGTCTGGGTCCAGGAGACGGCGCCGGATTCGAAGCCCGGGTTCGCGAGCAGTTGCGCCGGGGTGCAGCCCCCACCGCCGGACGCGGTGACGGTCAGCGAGTAGCTCGCGGTGTGGGTGGCCGATGGAGCGGTCCCGGTGATGGTGATCGGGTACGTCCCGGCCGGGGTGGTCGCCGCGGTCGAGATGCTCAGCGTCGAGGACCCACCGGCGGTGACCGAGGCCGGGCTGAACGTCGCGGTGGCGCCGGCCGGCAGGCCGGAGGCGGTGAGCGCGACGGCTTCGGCGGTCCCGCTGACCAGCGAGGTGGATACGGTCGCGGTGGCCGAGGAACCCTGCGTCACGCTTCCGGAGGCCGGCGAGTCGGAGAGCGAGAAGTCGTTCGGGGCGCCGGTCCCGGTGCCCGCGACCACGTCGATCTTCGCCGCGTTCCAGCCGTACAGGCTCACGACCGGGGTCGCGCCCCGCAGGTCGGCGGACTTGAAGGTGGCGGTCAGAGTCTCGGACTCCCCCGGCCACAGCGTGACGTCGTTGTCGCCCCAGACCGCCGAGGTGACTTCGTTGTCCCCGGACAGTTCAGTGCCCGAGGCGGTCCCGCGACGCAGGTCCGCGCGGAGCAGGAAGCCGACGGCCGGGGTCGTGGACTTGTTGGTGACGGTCACCGTGACCAGGCTGTCGGCGCCGTTCGGGCCGGCCTGGCTGGTGGTCGCGGCGGTGGCGGACACCGTCGCGGCCGGCAGGTTCTGCAGGGCGCTGAGGTTCGCGTAGGAGCTCATCGTGGCCTGCGGGTTGCCGCCGCCGGAGGGGATGGTCGAGCCCCAGTTCACCGCGTCCGGGGTGGTGGAGTCCCAGTAGACGTTGCGGTCGACGATCGTGCCGTTCTGCTTGACCAGCAGTTCGACGAAGTAGACCGTGCCGGAACCGCTGGGCAGCTTCGGCGTCAGCACCTTGTTCTGCACCTGCTGCGAAGCCAGGGACAGCGAGCCCGAGGTCTGGTCGTCGAGCACGGAGCCGGCGGTGTTGTAGACCTTGGATTCGACGGTCACGCCGGACTGTGTCTGGCCCGACAGGTTGTCGACGGTCACGGTGTGGTTGTCCAGGGTGTAGAGCGCGTGCAGCGACCGGTTCGCCTCCTGGGCGCCGAAGTAGGCGCCGGCCTGGTCGTAGTCGTTGTTGTAGAGCGACCACAGCAGCGTCGGCCAGCCCTTGTTCATCTGCCAGTAGATGGTGCCGGTGGAGGGCTGCGTGGCGTTGGTGGAGTGCGCGATGAAGGCCTCGAACTGCGCGCGGGTGTCCTCGTAGTTCTGGGCCTGCGCCTCCTGGATGTACTGCGCCAGGCTCGACCACGCTCCGTACCGCTTGGAGACGGCCTGGTCGAGGTTGTAGAGCGTGCCGAAGGCGTAGCCGCTGTGGCTCGTGCCCTCGTAGTTGTTGTGGTACTGGTTGGCGCCGGTGCTCTGCCACAGCGCCGACTGGTCGGACGCGGACAGGAAGCGGTTGATGGAGTCCATCGTCGGGACGGTGTTGCCGGCGCTCTGTTCGGAGTCGAAGCCCCAGGCGCCGCCGGCGTTGGTCAGCGTGGAGTCGCCGGAGGGGTAGTGCGAGGTGTCGTACCAGTAGTTCGCCGGGACCCAGTCGTAGGGGCCTTCCTTCTCCCCCGACACTCCGAGCTGGGAGCTGGAGTTGTACTCGGCGGAGGAGATGAACGGCCCGGGGTAGTCGGCCGCGGCGAAGCCGTTCAGGGCCTGGGATTCCTGGGTGCTGCTCGGGGCGTTGTCGCTCCACTGGAAGCTGAAGATGCTCGGGTGGTTGCGCCAGATCGCGCCCTGGGTCGCCGCGGTGTTCTGGTAGTTCGTCCCGGCCGAGCCGCTGTTCTCCCACTCGTCGCAGCACTGGTAGCCGACGTTGATCAGGATGCCCGCGGCGTCCATCTGCTGGTAGAAGTCCGGCGGCATGAAGTGGCCTTCGAGCCGGATCGCGTTCAGCCCCATGGACTTCATCAGGGCAATCTGCTGCGCGGTGTCCGCGGGGTCGTAGCGCAGGAACAGGTCCGGGTCCCAGCCGCCGCCGCGGATCACCAGGGTGTGGCCGTTGACGCCGAACTGGCGGACCCCGGAGGACGCGGCGCTGCCGGCACCGACCAGGTTCGAGCTGACGGTGCGGATGCCGAAGGTCTCAGAGGTCGTGTTCAGGACCGTCGAGTTCTGCGAGACGGAGGTGGCCAGGGTGTAGAGCGGCTGCGCTCCCATCTGGTACGGCCACCAGATCTGCGGCGAGGACAGGTTCAGGGCCGAGTAGCTCGACGGTGTGAACGTGACGGTCGAGGTCGCGTTGGCGGCGACGGTGACGTTCTGGGTCACCGCGACCGGCGTGCCGCCGCCGGGCGGGGTGAGGGTCGCGGTGACCGCGCCGGTCTGCGCGGAGCCGGTGACGTTGATCACCGAGGCCTTGACCGTCAGCGCGCTGCTGGACAGGTCGGCGGCGGTGTTCTGGTCGACGTGGGCGTTGTCGACGATCAGCGGGCCGCCGGACTCCAGCTGGACCGGGAACTGGATGCCGGTGTTGTTGTCCGGCGGGATCTGGCTCCAGTCGACGTTGTCCAGGGTCAGCATCGAGTTGGGGTTGTTCGGGTGCATCTCGATGGCCAGCGAGTTGGTGCCGGAGACCAGCTTGGAAGTGATGTCGAAGACGTTCTTGACGTAGTCGCCGGTCACGGTGGAGGCCGCGGCGACCTGCGTGCCGTTGACCCAGACGTCGGCCGAGCCGACGACGCCGTTCAGGACCAGCCGGGCCGCCTGGCCGCTCGGGGGCGCGGTGAAGTCCGTGCGGTACCACCACGGCACCGAGAACTGCGCGATGGTGTCGGCGCCGACCTTGGTCATCTGGCCGAAGCAGCTCTTCATGTTGCTGGAGAAATAGACGTTCGGGCAGGTGCCGTTCTGGAGCAGGGCGTTGATCTCGGTGCCCGGGGCTCCCCCGCCGTCGTTGGCGACGGTGAGCCAGCCGGACGTGGAGAAGCCCGGGGTCGATATCTGGCCGCCGCCCTGGGTGGCGGTCGAGCTGGTGACGACCTTCCAGCCGGTCGTCGCGCCGAGGTTCTGGACCGCTGACGAGCCGGTCGCGGGGTTGACGGCTGATGCGGATGCGGATGCCGCCGTCGTCGTCGCGGCGAGGCGTGTGCTCAACGGTTTTTGAGGACTGCTGCCGGCCGTCGCGATCTGGACGGTGCCGGCGAGGACCGCGCAGACGACTGCGGCAGCCCCGAACGCACGGGTTGTGGAACGGCGTGTGCGGATCCTGACTGGTGATCGCATGCCCGACTCCTGAATTAGGAAAGGTTCCTAACGAGATCGGGGCGTACGCTACTCACCCCGCGAACGGGTCGTCAAGCATCTGCGAAAGGTCCTTAACCAGAAATGACCGAAGCGGACCGCGGGCCGGGGTCCAGGAACTCCACGAGGGCGAGCGCCGCGAGCAGCAGCACCGCGAAGACCAGGACTGCCACGGTGCTCGCGTCGTCATGGAGCAGGAACGCGACCAGCGCGACGACGACCACGGCGGCGGTGACCACGCGGCGGTGGCGG
The DNA here is from genome assembly GCF_041261445.1 of Catenulispora sp. EB89. Taxonomy (NCBI): domain Bacteria; kingdom Bacillati; phylum Actinomycetota; class Actinomycetes; order Catenulisporales; family Catenulisporaceae; genus Catenulispora; species Catenulispora sp. EB89. The sequence goes on along the minus strand of NZ_JBGCCU010000023.1, from coordinate 124,539 downwards.
TGGATCCACGGGCCGACCGGGCCGGTGGACAGGCCGGCACGCTGCGTCAGGGCGCGGGCGTGGCCGATGACCGTCTTGCACAGGTTTCTGACGTTCCGGGCGAGGCGTGCCGGGCCGGTCAGGTAGGCGCCGAGGGCGAGGACCAGCGCGAGGACGGTGATCGTGCGGACGGTCTTGTGCAGGAAGCGGACGATGGTGTCGTACAGGACCATCGCGGCGTCGACGTTCACGTCCGGCGGCAGGTGGTCGCGGTAGAGGTGGCGGCCGATCCAGAGGCCGGCGCCGACCAGCGCGGTGGCGACGGCGATGCCGACCTGGCCGCGGACGAAGGCGCGGCGGCGGCGCACAGCGAGCAGGACGCCGGCGACGAAGAGGACGACGACGATCGGCGGGAGCCAGTCGCCGAGGATTCGCAGCAGGTTGAAGCCGGTGCGGGCCTTGTGCAGCGCGTCGGTCTGAGCCACGACGATGGTGGCGTTCACGTCGGGGATGTTCGCGGCGGCGGGGACGCCGGCGGCGACCAGGCGCTGCTTGGCGGCGTCCACGATCGGGGCGAGGTTGACGGTGACCTGGCCGTTGGCGCTGCCGACCACGCCGCTGGAGCCGGTGAGGGCGTGCACGAGGGCGGTGTGGGCCGCGCGGTTGGCCTGGTCCCACAGGGCGGGGAACGCACTGGAGGTGACAACCTTCTGGACGACCTGCTGGACGAAGTCGTCGACGCCGCCGACGAGCGCCCCGGAGAGGTTCTGGAGCGCGGAGTCGAGCTTCGGGCGGTTGGGGAGCGCCGAGGCGAGAGCGTCGGTGACGGTGCCGACCATGTCTTTGACGTCGAGCTGGTTGACGATGGCGGTGCTGACGCGGTTGGTGATGGCGGTCTGGACGGCCGGGTCCTGGGCGAGGGGCGCGACGGTGGCGACGTAGCGGTCGGTGTCGGCGACTTCGTTGGCCATCCAGACGGAGGCGACCGCGAGCGGGGACAGGACGGCGGCGAGGGTGAGGAGGAGGGCGGCGGCGGTGGAGCGGATGCGATGGGTGCGGGGGGCGGGGTTTTCGGCGGGGGTCGGCGCAGGCGCCGGGGTCGATGCCGGGGGCAGGGGCGGGGGCGGGGACGGGGCCAGGGCGTCGGCGGGCATTGGCGAAGGTGCCGCCTGCGGTTCCGGCTGGTCCTGCTGGTCCTGCGGATCCGCCACGCCGGGTGCCTCCGGTTCGATCGCTCGCTGGGGCGGGGCGCCGCGTGGACCCGCGCCGCTCCATTCGAAGGCTGATGCGCCGGTGCGGCCAGCGGGGTTCGGCCGGCGGAGTGAGGCGCGGCGCGCCGGGGCGACACTCTTGCGATCATGTCAGGGTTTCCATACAGTCTCGCGTAAGGAAATCCTGACATCGAAGGAGCGCGTGATGGGCTGGCTCTACGAAGGCGTCCCCGACGAGGAACACGAGGGCCACGCGGTCGGGGTGCTCGCCAACGGCGTGATCCCCGCGTACGGCTCGGGCGGCCGGTGGTCCGAGATGGAGTTCCGGGACGGCTGGTGGTCCCCGGGCAGCGGCTCGGAGGACCCGGGCGTCGAACCGGCGTGGCTGGTCCCGGCGTGCGTGTGCGGATGGCGCGGCGAACGCGTCGCCTACGACCCGCGGGCCGAGCAGGCGGCGCGGGCACTGTGGGACGTGCACATGGACGACGTCACGGTGTACTTCCTGTCGGTCGCCAAGGCCGCCGAAGGACTGGTCGGCGTCCTGGAGAAGGCGCGGAAGGACGGCGAGTACGACGCACGGCCGCTGGCGGTGGTCAAGGCCCTGCGGGTCACGCAGACCCGGCTCGGGACGGAGATCGCGGCGGCGGTGGGGGCGGCTCGCGCGCAGGAGCTGAGCTGGGAGCTCATCGGGGATGCGCTGGGCGTCACGCGGCAGACCGCGCATGAGCGGTATCGGGAGGTGCCGGCCGTTCCGGCGGAGGAGCGGGAGTTGGAGGCGGCTGCGGAGGCAGTTCCCTCACCCGCCTCGAACTCAGCACCGTGAAGCATGTCGCGCTGCTTGAGTACCGCCAACCGATCCTCAGAGTCCGAGCACCTTCGCCTTCGCCGCCGCGAACTCGGCGTCGCTGAGCACACCCTGCTGCTTGAGCGCGGCCAGCCGTTCGAGCTCGGCGATCGAGTCGGTGGCGGGCACCGGCGCGGCCTCCCGGTCAGCCTGGCGGCGGCGTACTCCGCCGGCCACGGCGGTCGCGGTGCCGGCCACGACGGCGGTGCGGGCGGCCGCGCCGATCAGGCCGGGGCCGCGGCGGGCCACCACGGGGCGTCCGAACATCATGGGAGGCTCCTTCGCTCGGTGCTCGCCCCCTCCTGCGCCACGGTAGGTCGGGCTTGGGCGGGCCGCATGCGGAGCCGGGGCGGGGCACCCGGGCGCAGCAGCCCACGCTGCGGTCGGCGGCATCGGCGGGGAGGGTGGGAGGGCAGCGCTGGACGAGGTGAGGAGCTGGGCGATGGCCCTGGACGCGACGGAGATCGGCCCGGTTCAGTACGCCGTGGTGGCCTTCCCGGGCGGGACGCTGAACGGCGACGTCGCCTCGGCCCTGGGGGACGTCGTGAAGAGCGGCGCCGTCCGGATCATCGACCTGGCGTTCGTGCAGAGCGAGGCCGACGGGACCCCGCACTACATGGAGCTCGACACTGTGCCCGCCGACGTCGCCGCCGCGCTGGACGGCCTCGACGGGGAAGTGCACGGGCTGCTCAGCGAGGACGACCTGAAGGACCTGGCGATGTCCCTGCCGCCGGGCTCGGCCGGGCTGTTCGTGGTGTGGGAGGCGCTGTGGGCCAAGCGGCTCGTCGCCTCGGTGCGGGAGGCCGGCGGGGAGTTGGCGGCGCTGGATCTGATTCCGCACGACGTCGTAGTGAGTGCGGTGGACGCGCTGGGATGAGCAACCCTCAATAGGCATCGAACAGGCATCGAGCTCCGGATCAGCGCCCCCGCGCCGACCCGGAGCTCTTCGTTTCCTCAGATCAGCCGTTCTGCTGGTTCAGCGCCGGCACGGAACCGGAGTCCGGTCCCCCGGTCTGGCTCAGCCGGCCGTTGCCGGTCCCGGTCACGGCACCGTTCGGCGGGCCGGCCGGCAGGCTCACGCACGTCGGCACGGGCCGGTCGGTCAGCACCGAGGCGACCTGCCCCTTGCCGCCGTCGAAGCTGAACACGACCAGCATCGTGTCGTTCTTCGGAAGGCCCTGGCCCTGCACGGTCACCGAGCTGACGCCGCCGGGACCGACCCGCACCCCGAGCGTCGTCTTGCCGGCGTTCTGGTTCGGGGCGGCGAACGTGCTGATCGACGGGCAGCCCGGCGTGGCCTTGAGCACCACCACGCTGGCGCCGAGCTGGTGCAGCTTGGCGTTCGCGCCGGAGATGCCTCCGACGTTGTCGACGGCGACCGTCACGGTCCCGTCGTGGTTGTCCGTCACGGCATAGGCCGCGGCGGTGCTGCCGAAGACGCCGAAGCCGACGGCTGCCGCGCCGGCCGCCGCGACGGTACCGACACCGGCCCACGCCGGACGGGCGTAGCGGCGGCGCGGAGCGGAGGCCGAGGTCGCAGCCGACGTCGCGGCCGAGCTCAGCTCGGCCCCGTGCGCGGCCATCAGGTCCTCGAAGAGGTGGTCGGCGAAGCTGGTCATGGTGTCACTCCGGGTTCCGGGCGCGTGGCGTGCGCCCTGCGTAGACGGGTTCGGGCGCGCATGAGCCGCATGCGGAGCGCGCCCGCGGAGATGCCGAGTACCTGCGCCGCCTCCTTGGCCTTCAGGCCCGCGATGTCGACCAGTTCGACGGCCTGGCGGTCCAGGTCCGGCAGCCGGGTCAGCTCGCTGACCAGGGCCCGGCCCTCGCGCTCAGCGTCGATGCGGTCGAGGAGTTCTTCGACGTGGTCCGCCGCCAGGTCGCGGCGGCCCGCCAGCCGGACCGCGCGCTCGCGGTGCCGGGCGTCGGACTCGCAGTGCCTGGCGAAGATCCGGCGGGCTATGCCGAACAGCCAGGCGCGCGCGGTCCCGCGGCGGGGGTCGAAGGTGGTGTAGGAGGTGATCGCCTCGACGAAGGTGTCCGCGGTCAGGTCGGCGACCGTCTGCGGATCGGTGGTGCGTCGGGCGAAGTAGGCGGTGACCGCGTCGATGTGGGCGCGGTACACGTGCTCGAAACCGGCGGCGGGGTCGTGGTCCGGGGCGGGCCGCCGGGGGCGTCCCGGATGCGGTCGCTCCGATCGCGGCTGATCTCGAGGGCGCTGTGGTCGCTGCGTCGTCGTCTCGCTCACACCTGTAGTTGCCGTCTGCGCCGGATTCTGTCACACGCCGCGCCGCGCGGGCCGGTTCACACGTCCGGCGCTGGCGACGTTTGCGCAGGCCCCGGCATGTGCAGACCCCCGGATGACTGTTGCCCCCGACTCAGCGAGGTCACCGTTGAAGCAGCGTGCGAACAAGGGTGCGGCCGCCGCCGCGGTGTGCGCGATCCTGCTGGCCGCCGCCGGCTGCGGATCGTCGAAGGCGAAGTCCTCGGACTCCGCGCCTGCTGCGTCGTCGTCGAGTTCGTCGACGTCGGCGGCCGGGTCCTCGTCGTCCTCCGCGGCCGCCTCGCCGAGCGGGCAGACCTCGGACCAGCTGCAGTCGGACTACGAGACCGTGGTCAGCAACGTGCTGCCGTCGGTGGTGCAGATCAGCACCGACAGCGGCCTGGGCTCCGGCGTGGTCTACGACAGCAAGGGCGACATCGTCACCAACGCGCACGTCGTCGGCCGCGCCACCAGCTTCATGGTGACGCAGCCCACCGGCGGCCAGCCGCTGACCGCGTCCCTGGTCGGCAGCTACCCGGCCGGCGACCTGGCGGTGATCCGGGTCGGCAACGGCGGCGGCGGGCTGAAGCCGGCCAAGTTCGGCGACTCCACCAAGCTGCGGGTCGGGCAGATCGTGCTGGCGATGGGCAGCCCCCTGGGGCTGACCGGCACGGTGACGCAGGGCATCGTCTCGGCGTTGGGCCGCACCGTCACCTCCAACGACGCCTCCGGCGGCGGCGCCGCGATCACCGTCGGCGACGCCATCCAGACCTCGGCGGCGATCAACAACGGCAACAGCGGCGGCGCGCTGGTGGACCTGTCGAGCGAGGTCGTCGGCATCCCGTCGGCCGCGGCGCTGAACCCCGAACTCGGCAACAGCGCCGCGCCCGGCATCGGCTTCGCGATCCCGACCGCGACCGCGACCCGGATCGCCGACCAGCTGATCGCCTCCGGCAAGGTGACCGACTCCGGCCGCGCCGCGCTCGGGGTGAAGGTGATCGGGGTGGTGGACAACACCGGGTCGCCGGTCGGCGTGGGGATCGCGCAGCTGGAGACGAACAGCGCCGCCGGGGCCGCCGGGCTGAAGGTCGGCGACGTGATCACCGCGGTGAACGGCACGCCGACGCCGGATCCGACGACGCTGTCCCAGGTGCTGGTGACGCTGAAGCCGGGGCAGCAGGTGAAGGTGGACTACACGGCGTCGGACGGGTCGAAGAAGACTGCGACGGTCACGCTGGGGACGTTGAACGGCTGATCCGCGCCGCCGGGTTCATGCGGTTCGCGCCGCGCGGTCGGGTTCATGCGGTTCGCGCCGCGCGGCCGGATCGCATGAACCGCTTCAGATCACACCGTCCACGGCGGAACGATGCCGTCGCCCTCGCGCGGCAGCGTCCAGGCCTGGCCGCCGGCCGGAGCGGTCACGATCGCGCTGAAGCCGCTCGCGGGATCCGCGGCGACGGAGCGCTCGGCGTCGGCCGGCACCACGATGGTGTCGCCGGCGGCCACGGCGAAGGACTCCCCCGCCAGCTCCACCGTGGCGGCGCCGTCGGTGAAGACCCAGATCTGCTCGACGTCGATCACGTGCCGCGGCCCGGACGGCGCCCCGGCGACGACGTCCACCCGCCAGATCGGCCGGTCGGCGGTGCCCAGGGTCGGCGAGGCGAGGGTGGTCATGGTGGCCGCCGGGGTCTGGCTGCGGCGGGTCTCGGAGGTGCGGATGACGGACATGCTCGGCTCCTGCGGGTAGAATCGACAATGGTGTTGTCCTTAATAGACAATGAGGTTGTCGATCGTGTCAAGCGTGATGCCGCCGCGAGGCTCTGACCTGCCGTTGTTGCTGCTGCTCGGATTCCGGGCGCTGATCGACGACGTGCACGCCGAACTCGCCGAGGCCGGCCACGCCGGATTCCGGCCGCTGCACGGCGTCACGTTCAAGGCCATCGGCGACGGCGTCACCGCCTCCGAACTCGGACGCCGGCTCGGGGTCTCGAAGCAGGCCGCGGGCAAGACCATCGAAGGGCTCGAACGCGAGGGGTACGTGGAGCGGGTCCCCGACCCGGCGGACGCGCGCAACAAGATCATCCGGTTGACGGCGCGGGGCGTGGAGGTGCAGCAGCGGGCGTTCGAGGCGATGGCGCGGCTGCGCGCGCGGTGGGCCGAGGAACTCGGCGAGGAGCGGATGGTCGCGATCGAGGAGGGCTTGCGCGCGATGACGGCCGACCGGGAGACGCGGTTCGACGTTCCGGGGTGGTTCAACGGATAGCCTGCGGCGGGTCGCTATGGTCGGGATTCGTGCGAATTACTTGGCTTTGCGCTGCTGGAGTCGCCGTGGTGTTGGCCGCGGGATGTGCTGCGGGATGTACGGCAGGGCGTGCGGCGGGGCCGCGCGCCGGCTTGCCGCGGCCGGCGTTGAAGCCCGCTGCCGCAGCGAAGCCGGCCGCCCCGGCGGCGCAGAACGTGCCAGAATCGCTGTCGCCCGAAGGCATCCCGACGCTGCTGACGATTCCGGCGCTCGGCATCAAGGCGCCGGTGGTGGTGACGGGTACCGATCCGGACGGCGTGCCGGAGACTCCGCCGTTCGACCGCCCGGACGAGGTCGGGTGGTACGGACGCACGGCTTCGCCGGGGAGCGACGGGGCGTCGGTGATCTGGGGGCATCTGGACACGCCGAAGCAGACTGCTGTCTTTCTTTATCTCAGGGACCTGCGTCCTGGTGCGGAGATCCGGGTCGATCGGGACGATGACACCGAGGCGACGTTCGCGGTCGAGCGGGTGGATACGTACCCTGACGATTCGTTTCCCAGCGACGTCGTCTATGACGACCCGGGGTACCCGGCGTTGCGGCTCGTCACGTGCGGTGGGGCGTTCGATCGGAAGAAGCGCGCGTATCTCAGCACGGTGGTCGTTTTCGCTCGGCTGACCGCGAGCGGACCCAGCGTGCACTGATTCCCGCTCGGCTCGGTACAGCTCGGCCGTTGCGGAAGCCGGTGAACAGATCATCCGTCTTATGCCGCCACCGGCCGATCGGGGCCGTGTCGGTCCTGGCCCCGGGGCGGGCGCAGGTCTCGACTGTGATCATGAAACATCGTCTTCTCACCGGCCTCGCCGTTGCTCCCTTGACCCTCGCCGCGCTGTGCGCCGGCCCCGCGAACGCGGTGTCCGGGGTGCGCGTGACCACCTTGTCCGGCGCGCAGGGCTGGCGCGTGTCCCCGTTCAACGCCGGGGAGGTCGCCATCTCCGGCGCGGTCGACGACCCGGTCCGGCGGGACGGGAGCCTGCGGCTGGACAACCTCGGCGGCGGGGCGCGGGCCCAGGCGCAGCTGCCGCTGACCGCGCCGCTGGGGCGGGTGGCGGGGAGGCGGATCGCGTACAGCGCTTATGTCGCCTCGGGATCGGGGCCGGAGTACGGCGCGAACCTCCAGCTGGAGATCGCCGGCGGGAACTTCTACACGACGCTGAGCTACCAACCGCAGCTCGACGGCGGGGCGAGCACCGGCTCGTGGCGGACGTTCGCGAACCGGCGCGGGGCGGCGGTGTGGTGGTCGTCGCGGGCGTTCGGGAGCATTCCGTCGAACCACCCGGTGACGCTGGCCGACGTGGTGGCGGCGGAGGGGCCGGGGGCGCGGGTGGTGAACGTGTTCCTGAACGTCAGCGCGGCGCTGGACGCGTACGTAGACAACGTCGCCGTGGACGGCGTGCGGTACAACTTCGCGGCGACACCGAAGGCGGTGACGGTGAAGTACGACATGGTCTGCGCGCAGGGCGGCGGCGGGACGGTGACGGTAACGGCGGCGAACAACACCGCCTCGACGCAGAAGATCGATGTCTCCGGCGCGGGGCTGACGCCACACGCACTGCGGATCAGCGTGCCGGCGAACGGAACCGCGAGCGGCCAGGCACACATCGGCTCCGAACCGACGGTGGTGACGGCACGGCGGGCCGGCGGCGGCTCGAAGTCGGCGACACTGCACGGATGCCCCGCCGAGGGCCCGGGCACGGCGCCGGAACAGAGCGGCGACCTGACGCCGGGCGTGCCGGGCAAGGCCGGCGGCGGCTTCGCGGCGGAGGGCCGGCCGGTGCTGGCGGCCGAGGTGAGCGAGCCGGGAAAGCAGGCCGCTGATTCGGTGGGGCTGCTCGCCGGGGGCCTGGTGGTCGCAGCGAGTGCGGCGTTCGCGGGGACGGCGATGGTGCGGCGGCGGAAGGGGTGAAGGGCTGACGGGCTGAGGCTGTCGCGAAATCGGCCGAGCAGCCGCACAAGTGCCAGCGCAGCTGGCAGGCCTCGGCAAGCAGCGTTCGCGCGCCCGGCCGCAAGCCGTCAGAGCAGGCCTTCGAGCGTCATGCGTTGTGCCGGCGGTTCCACCGAACCGCCGGCACCCGATCGCCCTACGCCTCCGGCGCCAAATAGATCCGCACTCGCGCCGGCAGCCCGTCCGCCGCGATCCAGCCGCCGGTGTCGTCCCGGAGGAAGCGCCAGCCGGCTCGTTCGTAGAAGGCGACCGCGCCAGCTGCGTTCGCGTCCACTTCGAGCACTGCCCGGCGCCCTTCGTCGCGGGCCGCTTGGGCCGCGTGCGACAGCAGGTCCGAGGCGAGGCCGCCTCGGCGTGCGTCCACGGCCACGAACAGGCGGCCCACCAGTGCCAGCTTCGGGGCCGGGTGGTCGATGGCGGCCGCGAAGGTGTCGCTCGGCTGCGCGAGGGACACGTGGCCCAGGATCGTCGCTTCGTCGGCTGCCACCCAGGCTCCGAGGATGGCGTCCGGGGTCAGCCAGCGCTGGGGGTCGGCGGGCCAGCGGACCGGGTAGCCGTCCTTCTCGTGGACGCCGTACAGGGCCTTGGCGCAGGCGGGGAGGTCTTCGGGGTGGCGGGGGCGGATCAGTGGTGCGGGCATGGCGTTCAAGATAGCCAGTGCCGGGCGGCGCGCCGGCGGTGCGGTCGGCGGGCGGCCCGTCCGAGCCCGTCGGGGCCGCCCGCCGCCGGGGCCGCGTGTCACGCCCCATTCGCTGACACGCGGCCGTCTGCCCCCGGTCCGGCCCAGGTCGGGCGGCTGTCGCGGCCGACCTCGGCGACGTTGAAGGCTCATCGTAGGTGCGCGCCGGGGCCGCGGTCGAGATGTCTGGCCGAATACGGCGGATCTCGTAGTAGTAAGTGCCGGTCAGCGGCCCTCGTGCGGGAGAGCAGCATCTCAGCTGTCGAGATGTTGACGTGTGGGGTGCCGGTGCCGAACGCCGGGCGTGCCGAAGCATGCGAAAAAGCGCTTTAGCACCCGGTGAATATCTCACCGCGAAACTCCTCGGTCAATGGCCGCACCATGTTGTACGCTCTCCCGGCGCCCGCCTTCCAGACACGCGGGCATCGGGTGGTCTGTGCTTTTTCAAAATCGGCGGGGATACAGCATGTACGCAGAGCTGCCGTGCTCTGATCCGGACTGCCGGACCGTCGCCAGCGTGCCGTCGAGCCTGCTGCCGTTCCGGCTGCGGGTCGTCGTGCAGCCGGCCGGGGTGCCGCTGGGGGACGACGCGTTCAGCGCGGACTTCCATCCGGACCTGGTCGGAGCGGTCGTGGTGAAGGGACGCCAGGACGAGCCGCTGGTGCTGACGCGCCATCTGGCCGCGACGTGGCAGGTCCCGGCGGAGCGGCTGTGGGAGGACGCGCTCGTCTCGCTGGGGGTCGAGCCGCTGGATGTACAGCGTTTTACTCTGCCCGACATGCCCGACCGGCGCACCGAGGCCTACTCCGTCACCGGGGTGGGCTGGCCGGGGGTGGCGCACATGTTCCGGCTGGAGCAGGCGCTGGGGTGGCGGCTGCCGCTCGGGGCGCTGGTGATGGTGACGGACGCCAACTCGTTCGTCGCGCTGCCGCTGGAGTCGAACGCGACGTCGGCCGGGGCGTCCGCGCTCTGGGATCTCAACGAGACGCTGCGCGGGCAGCGGCCGGAACCGCTGCCGCCGCGGATGCTGTGGGTGCGCGGCTGGGCGGTGCACGACCTCGGCGCGGCCGTCGTCGACGGACGGTTCACGGCCGAGGTGCCGCGGGAGCTTCGGGCGGCGCTGGCGCAGCTGAACTAGAGCAACGGAAAGCAGGAGCACCGGCACGCAGGAGCAGCGGAAGCAGCGCCGCACCAGCCGCGCCCCCTACTCCACCCGCACCAGCCGCAGCCCACTCACTCCACCCGAGCCAGCACCGCCGTCACGACCAACAACGCCAGCGCCAACCCCAGCGCCGCGCTGATGCTCTGGTGCAGCACCAGCAGCCCGCCGCACAGCGCGCCGGCGAAGATGCAGCACAGCGACAGCAGCCGGCGCATCGTCGGCTTGCCGAACGGGTCCGCGGCGATGCCGGTGACCGTCATCGTGAGCACCGTCGTGGTCAGGTCCGGGACGGCGAGCTTGCGGACCACCGCGTTCTGCACGCCGAAGCCGAAGGCCAGGATCGCGGTGAGCTGGACGTGCGTGGAGGTCTTCGCGTCGTCCTCCAGCGCGGCGATCAGGAGCGCCACCGCGACGAACGCCGCGTGCGCCGCCACCGCGTTCGCCAGCCGGTGGTGCTCGTCGTCGCCGGGGGTGCGGCGGGCCAGCCGGGTCTCGGTCCAGGCCCCGGCCGCGAAGCAGGCGATGGCCAGGCACGGGGCCCAGACCGTCAGGCCTTTGGCACCGGCCAGGGCGAAGCCGAGGAAGACCACGTTGCCGGTCATGTTGGCCACGAAGATGTGGTTCAGGGCCAGGTAGCTGACGGCGTCCACGACGCCGGTGACCAGCGTGGCGACGATCAGCGGGCCGGGGAGGACGCCGTGTTTGGCGGCCCCTCCGTCGTAGAGGCGGTCGGACAGGCGCAGCAGAGCGGCTTTCACGGAGGTGATTAGACCAGATGCCTGGCATCGCGGCCCCCGGTCGGGGACGTGTCCCGTTCACGGCGCGCGCGGGCGGGTATGGGTCAGAACGTGACGAAAGGAACAGACAGCTTCGCCTTCCCCTCCGGCGGGACCGTCGTCGAACTCGCTTCCAGCGCCGAATGCCCGCCCGAGATCCGCGAGCGGGCGCTGCGGGCGCTGGCCGCCCGGGCCCGCGACGCCGCGGACGCCCGGCTGCTGATGGAGGCCCTGGGCCTGGTGGCGACGCCGCCGCGGCTCCGGCCGACGCGGCGCCGGGGCCGCTCTGTCATCCGTTCGGTCGGCAGCGGAGGTGACGGCACGGCACCGGAGTGATCCTGGGGGCCTGTGGCGCGTGTCCGCGCGCCGAGCCCGAAGAAGGAGGCCCGAGGCCAGATGAGCGACCAGCTGCCGCCGGCCCCTCCGCCCCCGCCGGAGGACCCCAACCAGCCGCCCTATGGACAACAGCCTCCGCCGTACGGGCAACAGCCTCCGTATGGCCAGCAGCCGCCGCCCTACGGCCAACAGCCGCCTCCTTACGGCCAACCACAGCAGCCGTACGGCCATCCCTACGGCCAGCAGCAGGGCTATCCGCAGTACCCGCAGTATCCCGGCGGCGGGGATCCGTACGCCGGCATGCAGCGCGAGCCGGAGGTCCAGCTGGACGTCCACGGCCTGCGTCCGCAGAAGCGCTGGACGGTGCTGATCCGGCTGATCCTGGCCATCCCGCAGCTGATCGTCCTGTACTTCCTGCTGCTGGCCGGCTTCTTCGTGCTGATCGTGGGCTGGTTCGCGGCGCTGTTCACCGGCCGGCTGCCGGCCGGGATCCGGGACTTCCTGATCGGCATCGTGAAGTACCAGGTGCGGGTGCACGGCTACCTGTTCCTGCTGGTCGACGAGTACCCGCCGTTCGCGTTTTTCGAGGCGCCGGGCTACCCGATCCAGGTGGACGTACCGGAGGCGACGCGGCTGAACCCGGCCGCGGTGTTCTTCCGCATCATCCTGATGATCCCGGGCTGGATCGTCACGTCCGTGGTCGGCGAGGGCGCGGCGGTCGTGTCGTTCTTCGTCTGGATCATCATGCTGTTCACCGGCGTCCAGCCCGAGGCCGCGTTCGGGGCGACGAGCGCCATGCTGCGGTTCGAGACGCGCTTCATGGCGTTCTCCGGGATGCTGACGCCGACGCAGCCGAAGGGCCTGTTCGGCGACGTGCCCGGGGCCTCGGGCGAGGCCGACCGCCGCTCGCCGACGCGGCCGCTGTTCATGTCGAGCAACGCCCGGACGCTGATGATCGTGATGATCGTGATCGGGGTCATCGCCGCGATCTCCAACAGCGTGTGGAACTCCGACACCAGCAGCTCGAACAGCGGCAAGGCCCCGTACACCGTGTCGCAGCAACGGTAGTCGCCTCAGCGGCGCATCCGCATATAGAGCTCGCCGAGCAGACCGCCGACCAGGGCGGCCAGCGCGGCGAGCTCTATAGCGCTGCCCGCCACACTCCCCCGATACCAGCCACACATCCGCTGCGCCGCCGTCGAGACCGCACGCCCGAGCAGGGCGACGACGACACACGCCGCGACCGCCACAAAGATCACCACCACGGCCACCTCCTCCTCCCCAGGCTGACGCAGACCCCGCACCCCGACCAGGAACGCGCGCCGGAAGTTACGCGGACGATTAGCCGCACGTCAGCCGGGCAGACTGCCGCTGTGGAGGAGGGGGACGGCCACCCGGCCGGCTTCGCGGAGGCGATCCGCGCCTGGCGCCAGCGCCGAGGCTGGACGCAGGAGGAGCTGTCGCATGCCAGCGGCCTGAGCACGCGGGCGATCAGGAGCCTGGAACGCGGCCGGACGCAGCAGCCGCGCAGGTCGACGGTGCAGCTGCTGGCCGACGCGCTGCAGGTGCCGCGAGCGCGGTTGATGGCGGTGCGGCGGGCGGTCGCCGAGGCGGAGACGGAACCGGACGAGGCGATCGACGCGATCGATGAAGCCGGCGGCATGCCTGCCGGCACCAGCGGTCTCGGCGGGGCGAGAGGATTCGGCGGAAGCGGCGGCGGAGCCGGAAGAATCGCTCGCGGCGGGCACGGCGCGGGCACGGAAGTGTCCGGCAACGACGCCCTCGGCGGAGCCACAGTAGGCCGGGACCCGCGAATCGGCGGCGATGTGCCGCGAGAACTGCCACCGGATCTGGCCGACCCGGAGCTGGATGTCCGAGAAGTGGTGGCGGAACTGGTCGCCGGACCCACACAGCCCTATCGAGCGGCAATAGTGCGAGTCGAAGCGTCGGAAGCAGCGATCAGAGCAGCGCACCACGCCTCAGCCAAGTTTCCCGACGGCCAGCTCTACGCGAGCCTCGCGGACCCCGTCGAACCGGCCGCATTGCTTCGCAGATTCCTGCGATCACTACAGGTCGACCGGCCCGCCGAGGCCACCGGCGACGAACTCGCCGCCGTCTTCCGCAGCACCCTGGTCGGCCGCCGCATCCTGGTGGTCCTGGTCGACGCGCAGTCCGAAGCCCAGATCCGCCCCCTGATTCCGGCCGAGGCACACTGCGCGCTGCTGGTGGCGTTCGGGCCCCACCCGCGGGTGGGGCCCGAATCCGGCTAGCGAGCCGACCGCGAGATTCGCCAGCGCAATTACGGCGGTGTGCCCTCGCCCGACCTGCGCGTTGGTGCAGAACTCGACTCACGTGGTGTCGGCGAATCTCGAAGCCGGCTCACTAGTCCTCCGGCGGCACGAAGGTCGTGAACCGTCCGCCGAGGTAGCGGTACTCCGGATCCTGCGGATCCGGTTCCCGGTCCTCGGCGGCCTCGACCTTCTCGGCGAAGGCGTCCGAGTCGTCCTGCGGCTCGTAGCCGAGGCGGCGTGCGGGTTCCAGGTCCCACCACGCCGTCTTGTTCGCGGAGATGCCGTACACGATCTCGTAGCCGAGGTCCGGGGTGGTCGCCAGGGCGTCGAACAGGCGCGTGGCGTCCGCGGGGCTGAGCCACGTGTCCAGCATCCGGCGGTTCCTCGGCTCCTCGAAGCACGAGCCGATGCGGACGCAGGCCACCCGTAGTCCGTGGCGGTCGTGGTAGAACGACCCGATCGCCTCGCCGAACACCTTCGAGACGCCGTAGTACGTGTCCGGCCTGGGCCGGACGTCCACGCCGATCGGGGCGTCCCGGAAGTCCGCGCGCTCGTAGTAGCCCACCGCGTGGTTGCTGCTCGCGGTCAGGATCCGGGGCACGCCGGCGCGCACCGCCGCGTCGAAGACCTGGTACGTCCCGTCGATGTTGCTCTTCAGGATCCGGGCGAAGGTGTCCTCGACCGGGATCCCGGCCAGGTGCACCACCACGTCCACGTCGCGCATCGCCGCGTCCAGGGCGGCGGCGTCGCCGACGTCGCCGACCAGCCATTCGGTGGTGCCCGGGTCGTCCGGCCGCACCAGGTCGAACCCGCGGACCCGCCAGCCCGCCTCGGCCAGGCCGGCGCGCAGGAACGTGCCCACCCCGCCGGCCGCGCCGGTCATCAGTATCCTGCCGCGCTTCGTCTCAGACATCTGTGATCCCGCCCCTCACGCCGCCGTGTCGATCCCGTGCTCGGTCAGTACCCGGCGCCCCTCCGCGACCAACTCCGCCAGCCGCTCCACGTGCTCCGGGGCGGCGTCGGTCAGCGGCGGGCGCACCGGGCCGGCGTCCAGGCCGTCCAGGCGCACGCCCGCCTTCACCAGCGCCACCGCGTAGCCGGGGGCCTTGGCGCGCAGCTCGACCAGCGGCCGGTAGAAGCGGTCCAGGAGCGCGTTGACCAGGCTCGCGTCCCCGGCCCGGTAGCCGTGGTAGAAGGCCAGCGCCAGGTCGGGGACGAAGCAGAACACCGCCGAGGAGTAGTTCGGCACGCCGACGCCGGCGTAGGCGAGCTGCGACATCTCGGCGGTCGGCAGCCCGTTGAAGTAGTGCAGCTTGCCCTCGCCGTGCCGGTCCCGGACCGCCGAGACGATGCGCTGCATCAGGTCCAGATCGCCCTTGCCGTCCTTGAACCCGACGATGTTCGGGACCTCGGCCAGGTCGGCGACCACGTCCGGGGTGAAGGTCACGTTGTCGCGCTGGTAGATGATCAGTTCCAGGTCGGTGCTCTCGGCGACCGCGGTGTAGTGGTCGCGCAGCCCGGCCGCGCCCCCGGCGACCAGGTACGGCGGCATCACCAGCAGCCCGTCGGCGCCGGCCTCCTTGGCCGCGGAGGTGAAGGACGCGGCCAGCGCCGCCCCGTACCCGACCCCGGCCACCACCGGCACCCGGCCGGCCGCGACCTCGGCGGCGGCCCGGACGCACTCGGCGAACTCGTCCACGTCCAGCGAGTGGAACTCGCCGGTCCCGCAGCACGCGAACACCGCCGCCGGCCCGGGCCGGTCGGCGGCGTCCAGGAACGCCAGCCGCGAGCGCAGGTGCTCGCGGTAGACGTCCAGGTCGACGCGGCCGGGCTTGTCGCCGGCCGCTCGTGTGAAGGGGGTGACGGGGAAGAACAGCAAGCCGTCCAGCCGGTCCACGAGTGATTGCATCAGTACCCTTATCCCTTGAGCGATCCGCTGAGCAGGCCGCGTTCGAACAGTCTCTGCAAGGCCAGATAGACCAGCACGCCGGGCACCGCGAGGATCAGCACGGCGGCCAGCCGCACCCCCTCGCCCTGTTCCTGCGACGCCTGCAGGCTGGTGACGACGACGGTCAGGGTGTCCATCTTCGGAGTCTGCGACACCAGCAGCGGCAGCAGGTACTGGTCCCAGATCATCAGGAACCCGAACACCGCGCACGTGCCCAGCGCCGGCCGGCACACCGGCAGCACGATCCGCCAGAAGATGCGGAAGTCGCCGGCGCCGTCGATCCGCGCGGCCTCTTCCAGCTCCAGCGGGACCCGCTTCATGAAGCCGGTCAGCACGTACACCGGAAGCGCCCAGCCGACCAGCGGCAGGATCAGGCCGCCGTAGGAGTTGACCAGCGTGCCCCCGGTGAACGGCTGGGGGATCTTGCCGAGCACCTGGAACAGCGGCACCGCGATCACCTCCTCGGGCATCATCATGGTGGCCAGGATGGCCAGCATGACCAGCCCGGCGCCCTTGAACCGCTTGCGGGCCAGCGCGTAGGCCGCCAGTGCGGACACCGTCAGCTGCAGGGTCAACCCTACGGCCACCACGATCAAGGAGTTGAGCAGGCCGCGCGCGACACCCAGGTGCCAGGCCTGGGAGATGTTGGCGCCGGTCAGGCCGTGCGGGACGTTCATCAGCGCGCCGAGCCTGGCCTGCTGCTTGGAGAAGGCGGTCGCCACGACCGTCCACAGCGGGTAGACGAACACGAAGGCGACCAGCGCGTAGAGCAGCCAGACGCCGGCTCTGGTACGGATCCTCATATGTCCCTGCGCCTCCGCCACAGCAGCATCAGGCACGTCAGCAGCATCGTCACCACAAGAAGCGCCGTCCCGATGGCGGCGGCGTAACCGGTGTCGTTGTTCTGGCTGAACTGCCGGTAGAGAAAGGTGACGACGGACTCCGACGACCCGGCCGGCCCGCCGTTGGTCGAGACCCAGATCTCGGTGAAGACCCGCAGGCCCCTGATGATCCCGAGCACCAGCACGATGGTGGTGATCGGGCGCAGCGAGGGCAGCGTCACGAAGCGCAGCCGCTGCCACCAGTTCGCGCCGTCGAGGTGGCAGGCCTCGTACATCTCGCGGTCCACCGAGGCCAGACCGGCGACGAAAATCACCATGTCGTACGGAGCGTTCTTCCAGATCTGCATCAGGATCACCGACGCCAGCGCCGAGTGCGGGCTGCTGAAGAACGGCTCCGGGCCGATGCCGACCTTGCCCAGCAGCGAGTTCACCGAGCCGTAGGGCGAGGGGTAGAGCAGCGTCGTCCACAGCTCGGCGGCGGCGACCATGGCGATCACGGTCGGCAGGAACACCGCGGTCCGCAGGATCCTGATGTGCCGGGCCGGCCCCTGCAGCAGCACCGCCAGCCAGAAGCCGACGAAGATCGAGCCGGAGACCGCGAACACCGCGTCGAAGAGCGTGTGCACGACCGCGGAGCGCAGATCCGGGTCGGAGAACAGCTTGGAGTAGTTCGCGGTGCCGACGTACTGGTTGCCGAGGTAGGGCCGGACATGGAAGAAGCTGAGGTAGACGCCCCAGATCGTCGGCCAGACCTTGAACACGCCGATGAACACCAGTAGCGGCGCCAGGTACAGCCACGGCCCCAGGCGCCGCCAGAACGGTTTCGCGGGCGGACCGCCGGTACGGCGGCGGCCGGACAGCACGCTGTCCGCCGCCACCGTGCTCTGAGTCTCGGCTGTCATCCGACGCCCTGCTGCTTGAGGAGCGAGGCGACGTCGGAGTTCATGGAGTCCAGGCCGGTCTGCACGCTCCCGCAGGAGGACAGCAGCTTGTTCAGGTCGTCGGACATCTTCTGCCGCAGCTGCGTCCAGTTCGGCGCGTTGTCGTACTCGTAGTGGCCGGAGGTCGCGTAGACCTGCTGCGCCAGCTGCCAGCGCGGGTCGTTGCCGTGCACCACGGAGGCGTCGACGGTCTTGTTCACCGGCAGCCGGACCACCGTCGCGGACGGGATCGCGGTCATGCCGATCTTCTGCGCGGCCGGGGTGACCATGAACTCCTCGAGCTTGGTCACCTCGTCCTGCTTGCTGTCGGCCATCGTGAAGATGTCGGTGCCCTCGGCCAGGGTCCCGGCGGTGCCGGTCGGCCCGGTCGGCGGGGCGATCGCGATGTACTTGCCCTTGACCGCGGTGGCGTCCATCGTGGCGTAGGCGTAGGGGCCGGTGAGGTACATGCCGGCCACGCCGGTCTGGAACGCCTTGTTGGCCGCGGTGGTATCGTCCCCGAGCGCCGAGGGCTGCACGTCCTTGTTCTTGCAGACCTGGTCCTCCAGGAACTGCGCCGAGGACACGGCCTGCGGCGTGTTCAGGGTCGCGGTGAACTTGCCGGCGTTCGCCTTGAGGTAGTCGCCGCCGGCCGAGTACAGGAACGAGGACCAGAACCACGAGGTGTAGCCGCGCGAGGTGGAGCCGGGGACGGCCAGGCCGTAGGTGTCGTTCTTGCCGTCGCCGTCCGGGTCCTGCGTGGTGAAGGCCTGCGCGACCTTGGCCAGGTCGTCCCAGGTCTTCGGCGGCTGCAGGCCGAGCTTGTCCAGCCAGTCCTTGCGGACCAGCAGCACGTTCGCCTGCGCCGAGAAGGGCACCGCGTAGGTCTGCCCCTTCAGGTCCGTGGCCGAGGCCCACGCCTGGTCGGTGAGCTGGTCGGCGCCGGTGAACTTGGTCTTGTCGATCGGCAGGACGATGCCCTGCGAGACGAAGTTGCCCATCTGCGCGGCGTCGTCGATGACGACGTCGGGGAGCTGGTGCGCGGAGGCCGCGGCGGTGAGCGCGGTCTCGAAGTCGGTGAGCGTCGCCTTGCCGATGGAGACCTTGATGCCGGTCTGCGCGGTGAAGGCGTCGAAGATCTTCTGGTAGGCCTTCGGCGAGTCGCCGGCCCCCCGGATCCACACGTTGAGCGTTCCCGTGGCGGCGGCGTTCTTCGACGTGCCCGCACCGGATGAGCTGCTGGAACCGCCGCAGGCGGCGGCGGATATCGCCACGCCGGCGGCCATGAGCGCGGCGCAGATGGATCTCGCTGTTCGGGGTGTCACGGTTCGCATGGGGCCCTCGGCTTCAACGGGGATTCATGGATGTGAACGAAAGACATGGAGGTGAACATGCTCAGATGCTGGAAACGTAGTGGCGAACGTCCGAGCGGTCAAGAGGAGCCCGAGGGGCAAGAGGGAGGGGGCTCCCGGAGGAGCCCCCTCGATAGTGGGTGATCAGCTGTTGGGCGCGCCTGCGACGGTGTAGCCGTCCCAGTCGTAGAGGAAGCCCTTGGCATTGGGACCGTCGGTGGCCGGGTCGCCGTGGTCGTCCACCAGGAGCAGATCCTGGTTGAGGGCCTGGCTCACGTACCCGTGGTCGAGCTTGTACTTCAGGTCCAGCGTGCCGATGTGGAACTGCGATTCCGTGGTGGCGGCGGAGATGGTGAAGGTGCCCAACACCTCCATCGCGACGCGGGCGCCGGTGACGTTCATCCAGCCCTCGAACGTGTACAGCGCGGAGCTGCGCAGGCCGGAGGAGTCGGTGCTGTTGAACTCGTGGCCCATGCAGCACTGGCCGTCGTAGGGGCTGGTGGTGTTGTCGGCGATGTGCGCCGGGCTCACCGTGCTCTGCGCGGTCTTGTCGAACGTCGCTCCGGCGATGGTGCTCCAGATCCCCATCAGGTCGCTGGAGTGGTGGCCGGAGTAGACGAACGGCCGCGCGATCGCCGAGTTCCCGCCGCTGCCGACCGCCGCGAAGCACTGGCCGGCGTTGGTCAGCCCGGCGGCGTTCAGCTGCGAGGTGAACGACGAGTCGCTGAAGGAACTCAGCATGCCGTCCCAGGTCGAGGCGCCGAAGAACTGGATCGCCGCGATCTCGGTGTCGACGCCGCCGTCCCGGTAGTTCGGGTTGTTGGTCTTCGAGAAGTTCCCGAAGCCGCAGATCCCGGACGAGAAACTGTTGGCGTCGTTGTAGGTGTAGTTGCTGCCGTAGCCCATGGCCGCTTCCAGCAGCGTGACCTTGTTCTGCTCGGCGGAAGACAGCTGGCTCCACGCCGAGCTGTCGTTCTTGAGCAGCAGCAGGGCCTGCGCCACCGGCGCCTGGCCCCACATCTCCAGGCCGCCGTCCGCGTCCGGCTCGTGGCCGCCCGCTATCAGGCTCCTGACTTGGGTCAGCAGCGCGCTCCGGACACTGGTTCCACTGGTAGCCGCAGAACCCGGGGCGACCTTGTCGACCAGAGCCAGGTAGTAGAGCACCTTCGCCTGGTCGATGTTGGCCGGACCGGTACCGGGACGCGGGACCGAGGAGGTCGGCGCGGCCCAGTCGAACGGCGCGGCGGCGACCGCGCTGTCGATCAGCGACTGCGTGAACGGGTTCGGTCCGCCGCCGCCGGAGGTGCTGCCGGTGACCGGGGAGCTGGCCGCGGAGGCCGCACCGGAGGCGTCGACCGCCACCACCGTGTAGGTGTGGGTGCTGCCGGCCGCCAGGCCGCTGATGGTCGCGGACGTCGCGGTCGGCGAGGCCACCACCGAGAAGCCCTCCAGAACCTGGTACGAGGCGGCGGGATCGCCGTTGTTCGCCTCGGACCAGGACAGGCTGATGCTGGAGGACGTGGTGCCGGTGACGTTCAGGCCGGTCGGCGTGGCCGGCGTGGTCGGACCGCCGGAGCCGGTGGTCGCGGTGACCGGCGCGCTGGCCGCGGAGCCGTTGCCGGAGGCGTCGACCGCGGTCACCGTGTAGGTGTGCGTGCTGCCGGCCGCCAGCCCCGAGATGGTGGCGCTGGTGGTCGCGACGGTCGCGACCGGGACGCCGCCCTCGGACACGGTGTACGAGGCGGCCGGATCGCCGGTGGCCGTCTCGGTCCACGCCAGGCTGATGCTGGACGTCGTGGTGCCGGTGACGGTCAGAGCGGTCGGCGTCGCCGGGGTCGGCTGCCCCGACAGCGCGTAGGCCGCGACGTTGGTCGGCGCGATGTAGCCGCCGGAGCCGTAGTCGCCGCTGAACTGGAACTGCAGGCTGGCACCGGCCGCGAGCGTCGGGTCGGTGCTGTCGTTGGTCAGCGTGTAGTGGTTGGCGCTGGAGGCGTAGGTGACGCCCGCCGAGCTCTCGATGTTCTCGCTCTTGTCCAGATCGAACTGCACGTCCCAGCCGGTGACCGAGGAGCCGGAGGTGTTGGTGAGCGTCGCGGTGTCGGTGTAGCCGCTCCCCCAGTCCTTGGTCTTCTTGATCGTGACGGTCAGGCCGCCGCCCCCGCCGCCGGTCGTGCTGCCGGTGGCCGCGGCGCTGTGCGCGGACTCGTTGCCCGCCGCGTCGACGGCGGTGACGGTGTAGGTGTGGGTGCTGCCCGCGGCCAGGCCGGTGACGCCGGCGCTGGTCGACGTCGAGGTGGCGACCCGGTTGGTGCCCTCGTAGACGTTGTACGAAGCGGCCGCGTCCGAGTTGTTCGTCTCAGTCCAGTTCAGGGTGATGCTCGACGAGGTCGCACTGGCCACGACCACGTGTTGCGGGACAGCCGGAACGGTACTGGGGTTGGACGTGGTGCCGGTCACCGGCGCGCTCGGCGCCGAGGCGTTGCCCGCCGCGTCGAGGGCTTCGACCGTGTACGTGTGCGTACTCCCGGCGGTCAGACCGCCGACGGTGGCGCTGGTGCCGGTCGCGGTGGCGACCACGGTGGAGCCTTCGAGGACCTGGTACGACGCGGCCGGGTCGGCGTTGTTCGTCTCGGTCCACGACAGGCTGATGCTGGAGCTCGTGGTCCCGCTGACCGCCGGGTTCGCCGGCGTCGCGGGGGTGTTCGCCGAGCTCGGCGTGGTCGCCGTGGCCGCGGTGCTGTGCGCGGATTCGACGCCGGAGCCGTCGACGGCGGTGACGGTGTAGGTGTGGGTGCTGCCCGCGGCCAGGCCGGTGATCGTGGCGCTGGTGCCGCCGGCCGTCGCGACCTTCGTCGAGCCCTCGTACACGTCGTACGAGGCCGCGGCGTCGGAGTTGTTCGTCTCGGTCCAGCTCAGCGCGATGCTGGAGCTGGACGCCGCCGAGGCGTTCAGCGCGGTCGGGGTGGCCGGGCCGGTCGACGTGGGGGTCTGCGGACCGTCCGTGGCCAGGCTGAAGTCGGCGAACTCGGCGTTCTCGGTCTTCTTCGGGCTGTAGCTCAGGTCGTGCCCGCCGTGGAAGGTGGAGAAGAACACGCCGGAGTGCGCCCCGGGCATCGGCTCGGTGGCCTGGCAGACGTTCTTGCCGTCGCTCCAGATGGTGATGGACCCGGTCGAGACGTTGGTCAGCTGCTCGATCGAGTGCCACTTGCCGTCCGCGGCGAACGTCCAGTTGCCGTTGCACAGGTCGGCGCCGTAGCCGGAGCCCGACGCGGTGTAGAAGTACAGCTCGCCGTTGGGTGCGGCGGCGCTGCCGCCCTTCCACATGTAGCGGGTCGACCAGCCGCTGGCACAGTGCTGCGCACCGCTCTCGCAGCCCATGACCCCGCCGCCCCACAGGCCCGGCATCTTGCCCTGGGTCTTGCCACCGAAGTCGAAGCCGACCGGGAAGCTGTAGTCGTACTTCAGGTCCAGGCTGGGGCTGTTCGCCAGGGCGGTCTCGCCGTTGGTGGTCAGGTCCTGGTAGAACTGGCCGCCGCCGAGCACGCAGCCGCTGACCGACAGGTAGCAGCTCGGCGGTCCGCTGTTGGCGGGATAAGTGACCTTCAGCGCCTGCCCGGATCCCGGGGCGCTGGAGTCGGTGACCGGGGCCAGGTTTCCGTAGCCCCAGTTACAGCCGAATGTCCCCGAGGCACCCTGACACTGCGCGGTGTCAGACGTGGTGCCCCAGTGCGCGATCCATGGTGCGGTGTGGAAGTTGTCGAACGTCCCCGTCCACGCGGGGACCGTCGAGGCCGATGCCGACGCCGCCGCTGGTGTCGCGGCGGCGGCGAACCGGCCGGTGGCGGCCTGTCCGGCCTGGGTCACGCCGAACAGCGTGAGCGCTGCGGCGAGCATCCCGATCAGGATTTTCGTCCCCCGACGTCTTGATGGTCGCACTGGAGAGATCTCCTTTCGAACACATGTGACGTGTTGAGCGGGGGTTTCAGATATGTGAACTATCGTCAGATATCTGAAATCCGTCGCAGACGGTAATGTGGGGCAGGAGACCTGTCAACGAAGGAGTCCCATGGCCGAGACGGGCATATCCCGCGGACCGGCGGCCGGATCCGCCGCCCCGACGTCCGACGCGAGCGCGGACGGGGCCTCCGAGCTGGGCGGCGGCGACTCCGCGGCGGGCGTGAAGTCGGCCCGGCGGGCCGTGGAGCTGCTGGAGGCCTTCGGCGCGAACCACTCCTGGCTCTCGCTCACCGACCTGCACCACCACACCGGATTCCCGCGCTCCTCGCTGCACGGCCTGCTGCGCACCCTGCGCGACGTGGGCTGGATCGAGTCCGACGACGCCGGCACCCGGTTCCGGCTCGGCGTCAAGGCCCTGATCTGCGGCACCGCGTACCTGGACCGCGACCCGGTGATGCCGTACGCCACCGAGGCGCTGGAGAAGGTGCGCGAGCAGATCGGCTACACCTGCCACTTCGCGCGGCTCAACGGCCCGCACATCGTCTACCTGCAGACCCGGGAGTCGCGCACCTCGGCGCACCTGGTGTCGCGGGTCGGCCGGACGCTGCCGGCGCACGCCACCGCGCTGGGCAAGGTGCTGCTGGCCGAACTGGCCGACGACGAGCTGACCGCGGTGCTGCCCAAGAACCTGGCGGCGCTGACCGACCTGACCATCACCGACCGCGAGGCGCTGCGCTCGGAGCTGGCCTTCATCCGCGAGCGCGGGTACTCCACCGAGCGCGGCCAGAGCTCGCCGAACGTGGCGTGCGTGGCGGCCGTGGTGCCGTACCGGATCCCCGGCACCGACGCGATGAGCTGCTCGATGCCCGGCGAGCGGGTCACCGACGCCGAGCTGCAGCGGGTCGGCTCGCTGCTGCGGGACGTGGCCGAGGACCTGAGCCAGCAGCTGCGGCGCGCCGGGATCCGGTGATCCCGGCGGCCTGATCCCCGGTGCTTCCGGCGCGGCCCTGACCGGCCCCCAGCAGCGCTGATTCCCGCGCCGCAGCGGTCGGGGACGGCCCTTTAGCAGGCGTTGGCACCGTTCCCATATGTGAATGCCATCTCCTTTGCTGAATTGTTACCGGCTGATGTCTTGTCAGTCTCCTTAACCAGTGCCACGGTTCCGGCCATGGCGACTACTGCGTCCCCCGCAGCCCCGGCCGCGCGCCGTCCGGTGAACCGCGCGACCCTCTACACGTTCGGTGCCTTCGGCGGCATCCTGTTCGGCTACGACCTCGGCGTCATCGCCGGCGTTCTGGTGCTGCTCGCGAAACAGTGGTCTTTGACCGCTTTCCAGAAGGGCGCCATCACCGCGAGCCTGTCGGTCGGCGCGATGGTCGGCGCGGTCCTGGCCGGCCGGCTGTGCAACCGGATCGGCCGGCGGCTGACCATCATGACGGCCGCGGTGGTGGTCATCATCGGCACCGTCGCGTGCGTGCTGGCCGGCGACTGGCAGGTGATGATGCTGACCCGCGGCGTCATCGGCATCGGCATCGGGCTGTCCTCGGCGACGGTCCCGGCCTACCTGGCCGAGTTGGCCCCGGCCCGTGTGCGCGGCGCCCTGGGCTCGCTCAACCAGCTGTTCATCGTCAGCGGCATCCTCATCGCGTTCCTCGTGGACTACGCGCTGTCCAGCCACAACAACTGGAAGGGGATGTTCCTGGGGGCCGTGATCCCCGCGGCCATCCTGATAGCCGGGCTGCTGGTGCTGCCGGAGACCCCGCGCTGGCTGCTGAGCAAGGGCCGGGACGCCGAGGCCAAGGCGGTGCTGGCCGCGACCCGCCCGGAGGCGAGCGATGCGGAACTGGACGTCGAGGTCCAGGACATCCGCGACGTCATCCGGCGCGACTCCGAGCGCGGCCGGGTCCGCGACCTGTGGCAGCCGTGGGTGCGGCCGATGGTGCTGGTCGCGATGATCCTGGCGATCGGGCAGCAGTTCTCCGGCGTCAACGCCATCAACGCCTACTTCCCGACGATGCTGAAGTCGCTGGGCTTCGCCACGCGCACCGCGCTGCTGTCGGCGGTCGTGCTCGGCGTCGTGAAGTTCCTGTTCACGGTGTGGGAGCTGTTCGTCGTCGACCGCTGGGGCCGCAAACCGCTGCTCCAGATCGGCGCGGCCATCATGGTGGTCTCGCTGTTCGCCGCGGGCCTGGTCATCAAGAACGTGACCGACAAGAACACGCTCGGCACCATGACCCTGATCTTCCTGATCCTCTACCTGGCCGGGTACGAACTCGGCTGGGGCGCGACGGTGTGGGTGATGATCGGCGAGATCTTCCCGCTCCGGGCCCGGGCCGCCGGCACCGCCGTGGCCACCACCGTCCTGTGGGCCGCCACCGGCCTGGTGACCGCGGTCTTCCCGACGATGTCGGCGAAGAGCAACCTCGGGATCGGCGGCGCGATGTGGGTGTTCGCGGGGATCAACGTGGTGCTGCTGATCCTGGCGCGGTTCTACATCCCGGAGACGAAGGGCCGCAGCCTGGAGCAGATCGAGCGGGATCTGCGGGGCGGGAAGATGTCCGGCACCGCGGCCGGAGAGGCGGCCGAGGAGACCGGCGAGGCGGGACTGGTTTCCGAGGTCTGATCCGGTTTGCCGCCCGGCGGCGCACGAGCGTTCAAGAATTCCTGTGCGCCGCCGGGAATCCTCGGATCATGAACGACAGCACCGACAAGGACAGCACTCGCAAGGACGACACCGTCGAGGACAGCGCTCCCCACGACGGCCCCGTCAGGTTCGACACGAAGATCGCCGTGCTCCTGCGCGACGACCTCGCGGTGTGGCAGCGGCTGAACGTCACGGCGTTCCTGGTCAGCGGGATCGGATCGGCGCATCCCGAAGTCATCGGCGAGGCCTACCGGGACGCCGACGACACCGTCTACCTCTCGGAGTTCCGCCAGCCGGTGATGGTGTTCGAGGGGAGCGCGGAACTGCTCGCCGCCGCCCGAAGCAGAGCCCTGTCACGCGGACTGGATGTCGCGGTCTTCACCGCCGACATGTTCAAGACCGGCAACGACGCCGACAACCGGGCGGCGGTGCGTGCCGTGCACGGCACCGACCTGGATCTGGTCGGGATCGCGGTGTACGGCGCGAAGAACGCGGTCGACAAGGCCTTCAAGGGTGCCGCGATGCACCGCTGAGTGCCGGTGCCGACCGATCGCGCTGAGCGCCGCTGACTCCGGCGCGCAGACCCGCGCCGCGCCCTACCGCTGCTCGTGCGGTGCCAGGCGCGGCGCGCTGGTGTCCGCCAGGACCGCGTCCAGCAGGCCCGGCCAGCGGACGTCCATCAGCTCGCGGCGCAGCCGCACGTGCTTCTTCGCGCCGACCCACCACATGACGACCAGCCCGGCCTCGCGCAGCACCTTGTAGTGGTGCGACATCGTCGACTTGGTCGCGGTGAGCCCGCTCTTGTCCCAGACGTCCAGACAGGCCATCCCGCCTTCCGGGGCGAACGCCCCGACGGTGCGCACGATGGTCAGCCGTGCCGGCTCGGCCAGCGCCGACAGCACGGCGGTCAACTCCACCGCGTCCTCGCCGGGATGGCTCAGTTCGTACTGCTCGACCTGGGTGTCCATTGCCACAGCCTAAACCCGCTTGCCTTCAGTTCGATAGTCGTCGTACAGTTCGATACTAGTCGAACCGTTCGATGAGCGTCGAACTCTTTGGCTGCCGATCCAGCACTGGTCCGAGCGAATGCGATGGTGCCCCGTGTCAGCCACCACGGAAGAAGTCCTCACTCCCTTAACAACGAAGCCGGCGCCGGATTCTTCCCCCGATCCGCGGCGCTGGCGCATGCTGCCGGTGATCCTGTCGGCGATGTTCATGGCGATGTTCGACTACTTCGTGGTCAACGTCGCCGCGCCGTCGTTCCAGCACGACCTGCACACCACCGACGCCGGGCTGGAGCTGGTGGTCGGCGGGTACGGCTTCGCCTACGCGGCCGGCCTGATCACCGGCGGCCGGCTCGGGGACCTGCTCGGCTACAAGAGGATGTTCGTCATCGGCATGGCCGCCTTCACGCTGGCCAGCCTGGCCTGCGGGGTGGCCACGACCTCGACCGTGCTGATCGTCGCGCGCCTGGTGCAGGGCGCCACCGCGGCGGCGATGGTCCCGCAGCTGCTGGCCCTGATCAACGTCGTCTACCCGGTGCACGAGCGGCCGCGGGCGATGGCGTGGTTCGGCGCGACCATCGGCATCGGCTCGGTCGCCGGGCAGGTGCTCGGCGGCGTGCTGCTGGAGGCCAATCTGTTCCACTGGACGTGGCGGCCGATCTTCCTGGTGAACGTGCCGATCGGGCTGATCGCGGTGGTGCTGGCAATGCGCTGGCTGCCGGACACCCGGGGCACGCACCGTCCCAAGTTCGACCCGGTCGGCGCGATCGGCATCGCGCTGAGCATCGGCCTGGCGCTGGCCCCGCTGATCCTGGGGCGCGCCGAGGGGTGGCCGATCTGGACCTGGATCTCGCTGGTCGCCTCGGTGCCGGTGATGATCGTCGCGATGCGCTGGGAGGCCAAGCTGTCCCGCGCGGGCGGGGCGCCGATGGTGGACCTGGCGTTGTTCAAGGAGCGGACGTTCAGCCTGGGCCTGGCGCTGTCCGGGCTGATGCTGGCCATGTTCGGCGGGTTCATGCTGGCCATGACCCTGTTCCTGCAGGGCGGCATGCACATGAGCCCGGTGCGGGCCGGGCTGCTGTTCGGGCCGCTGGGCGTGGCCTTCGCGACCAGCTCGATGCTGGCCCGGCGAGTGTCCGGCCGGTACGGCTCCCGGGTGATCGCCATCGGCGCCTCGCTGAGCACCGCCGGACTGGTGTTCCTGGGCATCGTGCTGGCCTGGCGCGGCGCGGACCTGGCGTCCTGGCAGCTGCTGCCGTCGATGATCCTGGTCGGCACCGGCAACGGGTTCGTGCTGCCCTCGCTGGTCGGCTCGGTCCTGGCCGGGATCAAGTCGAAGAACGCCGGGGCGGCCTCGGGGATGCTGGTCACCTCGCAGCAGTTCGGCGGCGCGGCCGGCGTGACGATCCTGGGCACAGTGTTCTTCTCCGCGCTGGGCTCGCACCCGAGCGGGTTCGGCAGCTACGTGAGCGCGATGCGCTGGGTGGACCTGGTGGACGTGGTGTTCGTCGTGGCCATTCTGGCGATGGCGTTCCTGCTGCCCAAGCAGGCCGCGGGGATGGCCGCCAAGCGGTAGCGGCCCCAGCACCGTCGCCGGACGAATGCCCGGCCGGATCGCCTCATCAGCCGATCCGGCCGGGCATCGGCGTGCGCCCGGCCCTTCCCGGCGCCACTGTGGGACGCATGACGAATTCCAGCCTGGCCTCCCGGGTGGCGGCCGGGCGAGCGGCCCGCAAGCAGGTCACGCGCTCCTCGACCGGGGACTGGTCGGCACCGCCGGACCGCCTCGACCCGGTGGCGATCCTGGAGAAGCAGGCGGCCAGCCGGCTGCCGGGCCTGGTGCCGATCCGCTACGGCCGGATGGCGGCCTCGGAGTTCGCGTTCCTGCGCGGCGCCCCGGCGATCATGGCCGCGGACCTGGCGCACTCCCCCAACACCGGCCTGACGGTGCAGCTGTGCGGCGACGCGCACCTGTCGAACTTCGGGCTCTACGCCTCCCCCGAGCGCCGGCTGGTGTTCGACCTGAACGACTTCGACGAGACGCTGCCGGGGCCGTTCGAGTGGGACGTGAAGCGGCTGGCGGCGAGCATCTCGGTGGCCGCGCGGCAGAACGGGTTCAAGGACGACTTCGGCGCGGACGCCGCCCGGGAGGCGGCGCGGGCGTACCGCACGATGATGGCGCGGCTGGCGGGGATGAACGAGCTGGACGTCTGGTACCAGTGTGTGGACGCCACGATGCTGCTCCAGCTGGCCCGGCGCAAGCGGGGCCGGCAGGAGGTCCAGGCCTCGCTCACCGAGGCCGAGCGGCACACGAACCTGCAGGCGCTGCGCAAGCTGACCGGCCCCGGACCGGACGGCACGCCGCGCATCCGGTACCAGCCGCCGCTGCTGGTGCCGTTCGCGGAGCTGGGCTTCGACCGGGACGCCGAGGAGGAGACCATCCGCCGGGTGTTCACCGACTACCGGTCGACGCTGCAGGAGGATCGCAGGGCCCTGCTGGAGCGGTTCCGGTATGTGGAGTCGGCGCTGAAGGTGGTGGGCGTCGGCAGCGTGGGGACGCGCTGCTCGATGTCGCTGCTGCTCGGCGAGACCACGGCGACGCCGTTGTTCCTGCAGGTGAAGGAGGCCGAGGAGTCGGTGCTCGCGCCGTATCTGAAGGCCAGCCGGTACGAGCACCAGGGGCACCGGGTGGTCGGCGGGCAGCGGCTGATGCAGGCGACCAGCGACATGTTCCTGGGGTGGGCGAGCGGGCCGGAGGGGCGGTACTTCTACGTGCGGCAGCTGCGGGACATGAAGGGGTCGGCGAACGTGCCGGAGATGGACAAGGCGATGCTGCGCGCGTACGCGGAGCTGTGCGGGCAGACGCTGGCGCGGGCGCACGCGCGGTCCGGGGACCGGGTGGCGATCTCGGCGTATCTGGGCGGCGGGGATTCCTTCGACCGGGCCATGGGGCGGTGGGGCGTGGCGTACGCGGATCAGACTCGGGAGGATCACAAGGCTTTGATCGAGGCGATCAAGACCGGTGTGGTGCGCTCGGTTGAGGCTTGACGCCTCAGGTGTTCAGTCGACGCTGAGGTAGTCAGTAGCGGCGGCCGTTGCGCAGCAGGTCGTGGTCCTCGAGGAGGTCGACGAGGCGGGCCCGCTGCTCGGGTTCCATCGCCTTGTCGGGGAACGCCACGCCGCGGGTCGGCGCGGCGGCGAGTTTGAGGTGCCAGACGCCGAATCGCCGGTAGGCGCGGCGCCATTGCGGCCACGGGAGCTTGGCGATCCGGCCGGACGCCGCGTAGGTGACGCCCTCGGCGTCGAACGCGACGGTGATCGGCGCGGGGTGCAGGCATCCGGAGGCGCGGAGCTTGCGGTAGCGGCCGCCGACCACGGCGACGACGAGCAGGACGGAGATCACGGGGAGGACGACGGTCGCGTCGCGCAGCGCCCCGGCGAGGCCGGCGGCGACGAGGACGCCGACCCAGAGCACCGTCGGCAGCGCGTCGCCGAGCTCGGCGACGACCGCGGTCCGGGCGGTGCTGATGAAGGCGACGACGACGGGCGCGTCGGCGTCCGCGATCTCCTCCGGAACGCCGCCAAGATCCCCCACCCGCCACAGCATGCCCTATCAGGGCGAAGACGCGAAAGGGATTGTCGCGGTGGCGGATGAGGGAACGGCCTCGCGACGGCGGGGCCGTTCCCTGTCCCTGTGCTTCAGGCGCCGGCGGTCTCACACACTCAACGCGCGGCCCGCGTCCGCAGGCCGAACCACACCAGCGCGGCGACCACGAGCACGACGACGCCGTCGGCGCCGAGGCTGAGCCGGATGCCGCCGGCGAGCGCGTCCTTGGCCGCGTGCCCGGCGGACTTGAGGCTGTCGGAGCGGGCCGAGGCCACGGCGGACAGCAGCGGGATGCCGAGCGTCAGGCCGACCTGCTGCGAGGTGGTGACCAGACCGGTGGCCAGGCCCTGCTCGGTGTCGCCGAGGCCGGAGGTCGCGGTGACGCCGTAGGCGACGATCGCGGCGAGGTGGCCGAAGGCGGCGACGGCGCCGAACGTCACCAGCAGCAGGGTGGCGTTGCCGGTGGCGATCATGGCGAGCGGCAGGATCAGCACGCCCTGGAACAGCAGCCCGCCGACCAGGGTGGCGCGGGCGCCGAAGCGGCCGATGAGCCGCGGGGCGACCATGCCGCCGAAGGCCGCGGCGATGCCCATGACCGCGAAGACCAGGCCGGTCAGCGTCGGGGACATGCCGTTGATCTGCTGCAGGAACAGGGTGCCGAGGAAGACGACCGCGCTCATGCAGGCGAACGTCACCAGACCGCCGAGGTTGCCGATCGCGACGTTGCGGCGGCGCAGGATCCGCAGCGACACCAGCGGTTCGGCGGCGCGGGACTCGATGACGCCGAACGCCACGAGCAGCGCCACGCCGGCGACCAGACCGATCACCACGTCGGCGCGGCCGAAGCCGACCTGTGCGGCGGTCGAAAGGGAGTAGATCAGGGCCAGCAGGGCGCTGGTGACGGTGGCCGCGCCGGGGATGTCGAGCCGGGAGGCGTGCGGGTTGCGGCTCTCGGTGAGCAGCCGGGGCGCGCCGAGCAGGACGACGGCGCCCATGACGGTGTTCAGCACCATGGTGGAGCGCCAGGACAGGGCCTGGGTCAGGGCGCCGCCGAGCACCATGCCGGCGGTGAAGCCGACGGTCATCAGGGTGCCGTTGATGCCCAGGGCGCGCTCGCGCTGCGGGCCTTCGGGGAAGGACGTGGTCAGCAGCGCCATGCCGGTCGGCACGATCATCGCCGCGCCGATGCCCTGCAGGGCGCGGCCGGCCAGCAGGACGGCCGGGATCCAGGCGATGGTGGCGATCACGCTGGCCGCGGTGAAGAGCACGGTGCCGGTGATGAAGACCTTCTTGCGTCCGATGAGGTCGCCGACGCGGCCGGAGAGCAGGAGCAAGCCGCCGGAGGGCAGGGCGAAGGCGGTGGCGATCCATTGGAGGTTCGCGTCGGTGATGTGGAGGTCTTTGCCGATGCTGGGGACGGCGATGTTCAGGATGGAGAAGTCGACGGCGACCATGAAGTTCGCCGCGCAGAGCAGGAAGAGAACAAGCTTGGCCCGGGCGGACAAGCCGGAAGTCGCCGAAGGGTTGTCGATGTTCGGGTTGTCGATGTTCGCGGTGGCTGCCGCACCGGCCGAACCGGTGGGCGTCACCGGCGTGGGCTGGTCGAGGACATCTGTCATGGCATCCAGGATTCGGCGCGGCGAGCGGATGTGGGTAGCGCCTGTTTATGCTGGTGGTCCTTACACCAGGCTGAGCACCGGGGTGGATCGCGGTTCGCGGGGTAGGACGCGGGGGTGGCTGCGGGTGACTGCGAGGTGACCGCGGTGCGCTTTGCCTACGTACTCGGCCGGTGTGATCGGTGTGCTTGAGGGGAGAAAGCTGTGTCGATGACGGCCCCGGTCCAGGTGGACCCCGACTCCGTCCGGCGTGCGAACCTGCGCGAGTTCCTGATCGCCCGCCGCGCCCGGATCACCCCCGAGGAGGTCGGCCTGGCGCCCGGCGGCCGCCGCCGCACCCCGGGGCTGCGGCGCGAGGAGGTGGCCGTGCTGGCCGGCGTCGGCACGTCCTGGTACCAGTGGCTGGAGCAGGGCCGGGACATCACGGTGTCCTCGCAGGTGCTGGACGCCATCGGCCGCGTGCTCAAGCTCGACGAGCCCGAACTGCGCCACCTGTACGCCCTGGCCGGCCTCAACCCGCCGCCGATCGGCCGCATCTGCCCGGACCACGCCTCCGGCCCGGTCAACCAGGCGCTGCTCCGCCTCGTGGACACCTGGCTCCCCAACCCGGGCATGATCATCGACCGCTACTGGAACATGGTGGTCGCCAACCGCGCCGCGGAGGTGGCCCTGCTGACCAACGAGGGCAACTGGAACTGCCTGCACCAATACTTCCTCGACGAGATCTACCGCGAATCGCTGGAGAACTGGGCAGAGCTGGCCCCGCGCGTGGTGGCGACGTACCGCTCGGAGATGACGGCGTGCCCCGGCGACGAGGGCTTCCGCCAGGTCGTCGAAAGCCTGCTGCCGCAGAGCCCGGAGTTCGCCGAACTGTGGGCGCGCCAGGGCGTGGCGCACGGCGGGGTGAACATCAAGACCCTGAGCTCGCGCGTCGGACCGCTGCACTTCGAGTCGGTGACGCTCTCCGTGCCGGACCGTGCCGACCTGCGGATCGTGCTGCACAATCCGCGCGCCGGGTCGGACACGCGGGCGAAGATGGAGCGGTTGCTGGCTGAGGACGAGCGACGGAACGGGTTGCGGTTGGTGGCCGGGTAGTTTCCTATCCGGGCGGGCAGACCTACCCTGAAAAACGCACGGAAGTCCAGTGCTAGGGGTAGGCCATGTCAGATGTCGAACGTACCGATCTGAATCGCCTGCGGGACATCATCCGCAGCGCGCAGCAACAGGGTGACCAGTATCCGGTGGACCCGCGGGCCCGGGTCACGGTGGGGTCCGAGGGTGAGATCTACACCGGGCAGGCGCCGGTGGGGCGTCCTTTGAGCAAGGTGCAGCACGGGACTTTCGCGGCGCGGGTGCGAGGGCGCGAGGTCGAGGATCTGCGGTGGGCGGCGAAGCACATGCCGCGGAACACGCAGTTCATCGAGCACCGGGATGCGCGGGGGTGGTGTTACAGCTTCCTGTCACAGATGGGGCGGCCGTACACGATGTTCGCGTACTTCGACGGGGTGAGTTATCAGGTCAAGCTGGTCGAGCCCCGGTTGGAGGGGCTGGTCGGGGCGCATGCGGGGCATCTTTATGCCAACGGGCGTTTGTGCCTGAGCCAGTCCGGGGATTCGGGGCAGCCGACTTTGGAGGAGGCTTACTCGAAGTCGGTGTTGTGGGCCACGGGGATGGATGTGGTGTTGGCCGGGTATCCGTTTCCCTTCTCGACGAACAACGAGTTTGAGTACGACCTCTGATCCGGCGGCATTCGCCGCCGACGTCTTTGTGGAGGGCCGCGCATGCTGACACCCGTGCGGGTGGCGGACTTCGTGGTGGACGCGATCGCCGCGCGCATCGGGGCCGTCGAGCCGGAGCAGGGCGGGGCGCTGCTGGGGCTGCCGGGGCTGGACTACGTCACGGAGTTCATCCACGACGCCGGCGCCGCCACGACCGGGACGCGGTACCGGAACACGGACCGGCTGATCACGACGATCGGCGCGCGGGAGGCGGCGAGCGCGGCACGGTTCAAGGGGATCGTGCACTCGCACCCGCGCGGCATGCCCGTGCCCTCCAGCCAGGACCAGTCGGAGTACGCGGAGTCGCTCCGGCTGAACCCGCAACTGGCGCGCTACCTGGCGCCGATCGTGACCCACGACGTGGACACCCCGCTGGCAGGCCACGAGCTACGACTCGGTCCGGCGCGCATCTCGTTCTTCGGAGCCGAGCGCGCGGCCGACGGCTTCGTGCTGTCGCCGGTGCGGCCCGTGGTGGTCCCGGTAACCCGCATGCTGCGGCGCGCCGGCGTGCGACCGGAGGGAAACCCGGCGGCGATCGAGGTGGAGGGCGCGACGCTGCTCGCCACGCATGCGCAACTGCCGGGGTTGGGCGCGGTGACACTGCTGCTGGGGGCGGACTTCCCGGCGACGGCCCCGATCGTGCTGCCACAGGACGGCACCGGGCCGCTGGCGCTGGCGTGGGACCTCGGCGTGCCGGCGGTGGAGCGGCTGGCGGGCGCGGTGCTGACGCTGCGGCGGGGGCGCGCTCGGGAGCGGGAGGGGCGGGATGCTTCGCACCGAGGTGAGGCGGGTGGCGGAGGAGCGGCGCAGGCGGTAGGCGGGGACGGCGGCGCGGATGTGGGGAACCTCGCGAAGGCGGCGGACGGCGTAGCGGGGACAGGCAACGGCGCGGGTTCGGCGGCGGGCGGCGCGGTCGGTGCAGGCACCGAGGTAGGCGCGGGAAGCCTGGCTGGTTCGGCGGCAGGCAATGCGGTCGGTGCGGGGAACCCCGCGCAGGCGGCAGGCGTGGGAAGCCTGGCTCGTTCGGCGGCAGGTGGCGCGGCCAGTGCAGGCAACGAGGCAGGCGCGGGAAGCCTCGCTGGTTCAGCGGCGGTCGATGCGGTCAATGCGGGGAACCCCGCGCAGGTGGCGGGCGCGGGAAGCCTCGCTGGTTCGGCGACAGGCGGCGCGGTCGGTGCGGGAAGCTTGGCTCGTTCGGCGGCGGGCGGCGCGGCCAGTGCAGGCAACCCTGCGGCAGGCAACCAGACAGGCGCGAAAAGCCTGGCTGATTCGGCGGCGGGCGGCGCGATCGGTGCGGGGAGCCTCGCACAGGCGGCGGGTGCGGGAAGCCTTGCGGGATCTGGGGCGGAAGGCGCGGCGGCGGCGGGCGCGGGCGAGTTCCCGGGAGCTGGGGCCGAGCGCGGTGGCGCAAGTGGGCGAGACCCGGCGGCGCTCTTGTTTGCGCGGACTGGGGGGATTCTGTCGCCGGGGTTGCGGGATCGCAGGGTGCTGATTGTTGGGGCCGGGTCGGTCGGGTCCTATATGGCCGAGGTTTTGGCGCGGAGTGGGGTTGGGGCTTTTACGATCGTGGATCCTGATGTGGTTGAGGCCGTCAATGTGGGGCGGAGTGCGTATCGGGTGGGGGATGTGGGGTTGGGGAAGGCGGTGGCAGCTGGGGAGGTCGTGCTGTCCGTCAATCCTGGGGCGCGGGTTGGGGCTTTTGGCGCGCGGCATGAGGATGTGGATTTGGCGGCTTTGGTTGGCGACGCCGATGTGGTTGTGGTGGCTACCGATGATCCTGGGGCGCAGGCGCGGGTTGGGCATTTTGCTTATTGGGCTGGGCGGCCGGCTGTTTTTCCGGGGCTTTATCAGGGTGCTCGGGGTGGCGAGATCATTGTGGCGGCGGGTGGGAGTGCCTGCTTTGCGTGCGCGACCGGTGGGGTGCGGGCTGATGTGCAGGAGACGGGGAGTGGCGAGGTCGCCGCGCGGACTGACTACGGCACCGGGCGGTTGATCGCGGAGCCCGGGTTGTTGGCCGACGTGCATCACGTGGCGGCGATCGCGGCGAAGGCGGCGCTCGGGTTGCTGCATGAGCCGGATGACGACGTCGCGGCGGCCCTCTTCGCGTACGGCATCCTCAAGGCCGGCACCACGTACGCCGTCTTCGGGCACGAGCCCGAGTACTGGATCTTCGCCGAGCTGATGCGCGCCGCGCCTGCGCAGTACGCGTACCAGTCGCTGTGGCTGTCGGTGGCGAGCAGGAGTGACTGCCCCGTGTGCGGCGAGCCCAAGGGACGGACCGATCCGTCGGCTTACCAGGAGCCCGATATCGACTTCATCAGGGCTCTGAGGGACCAGTGATGAGTGCTCTTTATCCGGCGCCCTCCCCCGTGGCCACGACGTGGCTCGCGACGCTGCGCACGACCCTCGCGCGTCTTGCCGACCAGGTAGGGGAAGGCGTGGCGGTCGATGTGGAAACCCTTGCCGCGCAGCTGGAATCCGAATCGCCGGAGGCTGCGGAGCTCGGGGATGCGTTGAGCCCGACGCTGGAGGAGTTCGAGGACGTCATCAGTGGACTGACGGAGGCGTTCGGGCTGGCGCCGTCGACGTTGCTCATCGCGCTGGGGCGTGGTGCGGAGATCGGCGAGCTTGATCCGGTGGTCGCGGGGGCGTTGGGGGATGTCGGTGAGATCAGGGCACTGACATCATCCGGGACCGTGACCATCGAGAAGGACGGGCGGTCGACCACACTCATCGCGGCGACGACCGTTGGCGCGCCGGTCGGGCCGGTGCGGATCGCGTGGCCTGGACGGGAAGACGTGTGGCTCTGTGCCGTGGCGGGCACGCCGGTCGTCGCGGCAAGGGCAGCGCTGGAACGGATCCTGCCACACGTGGGAGTGAGCCGCGCGCACCTCAGGACGGCGCCAGCAAGACCCCGGGAAAACGCTCCCACAGCCCTCCACGCCGCTCTCCTGTCCATCGACCCCACGGCGGACCCCGACCTCGTCATGGCCCGCCTGGAAGGCTGGCGCGCCGCCCTCGAACAGCTCCACCGCGGCGCGGTGGCCATCCACTGGGAGCAGTCCTGATGGGAGCAGTCCTGATGGAG
The DNA here is from genome assembly GCF_041261445.1 of Catenulispora sp. EB89. Taxonomy (NCBI): domain Bacteria; kingdom Bacillati; phylum Actinomycetota; class Actinomycetes; order Catenulisporales; family Catenulisporaceae; genus Catenulispora; species Catenulispora sp. EB89. Next base: position 87,998 of record NZ_JBGCCU010000023.1, on the reverse strand, counting down.
ACAGTCCGGATGGAGCCGGCCCGGATGGAGCAGCCCTGACATGGCCAATGACGACATCGCCAAAATCCGCACCGCGATCGCCAAGCAGGAAGGCCGCGTCCCCCGCGCCATCGTCCGCCCCGGCCGCACCCACCGCCCGCACCTGCGCCCGGCGCCGCAGACGCGCGGCGAGTTCGCGCTGGCGCTGCTCTCGATCGTGCTGACGTTCCTGGCCCTGCTCTTCAGCCTCACCGCGGGGCAGTTGGCCGCGTTCTGGGTCGGGGACCACGCGCAGAGCGGCGGGAAGGCCTGGCCGGTCTTCAGGGCCCTGGGCTACCGACCGTGGCGGCTGGGAGGGCCCGCGTACCTGTACCACGCGATGGTGGTGGAGTTCCGGCTGCTGCCGTGGATCACGATCGTCGCGGTGCTGACCGCCGCGGTGGCCCGTCCGTATCAGGCGGTGCTGGCGGCCTTCGCGGCCGGGATCGTGGAGAACAACTGGTGGCTGCACCTGCCGAGCTACGACTTCCCGAAGTGGTTCGCCGACCTCGTCGACAAGCAGCGGACGCTCCTGGAGCACCACGACCCCTGGCAGGCCTTCGGGATCCTGCTGGCGTCGGCTCTGTTGGCCATGGCCTGGGCGGAGCGGACCCAGGCCGCCTGAATCGGTTTGGCCGGCGCGTCCGGTCGGGTTGCCCCGGAGCGCGCCGTCACGCGTTCGTCAGCCGTACTGGAGCAGGTAGTCCAGAACCTCGCTCATGGAGGCGGTGGCCATCGCGATGCAGGAGTCGGCCGCGCCGTAGTACAGCCGCAGGTCGCCGGTCTCCTCGTCGTGGATCATCCCGGTGGGGAACACCACGTTCGGCACGTCGCCGTGGGTCTCGTAGTCGGTCGCCGGGCCCAGCACCCACTGCGGGGAGCGGCGGATCACCTTGGCCGGGTTCTCCAGGTCGAACAGGACCAGGCCGGCGCGGTAGAGCGGGCCGGCGGCCATCTGCTTGACGCCGTGGTAGACGCCGAGCCAGCCGTGCTCGGTCTCGATCGGGGCCGGGCCCAGGCCCATGCGGGCCGCGTCCCACCAGGCGCCCTCGCGGCTGGCCATCACCGGTTCGGGGCTGCTCCACTGGCGCAGGTCCTCGGAGCGGGACATCCACACGTCCGCGCGGCCGTCGTGGCCGGCGTACGGGCGGTGGTACAGGCAGAACTCGCCGTTGACCCGGCGGGGCAGCAGCGAGGCGTTCTTGTCCTCCGGGGGGAGGATCACGCCGAGCTTCTCCACCGACTGGAAGTCCTCGGTGGTCGCCAGGGCGACGCAGGGGCCGGAGGGCCCGTAGGCGGTATAGGTGATCGCATATGCCGAAAGTTCGGCCACGTAGGTGATGCGGCAGTCCTCGACGCCCCACATGCTCGTGTGGTCGGCCGGGTCGTCGGCCAGCAACGGCTTGGGGTCCACGCGCCAGCCGTGCACCCCGTCGGGGGAGCGCGCGACGGTGAGGTGTGACAGGCCGCGGCGGTCCTCGACGCGGCACAGGAGCACCGTCTCCCCGTCGTGGCTCGTGGCGCCCGGGTTGAAGACGGTGTTGATCTGGTAGGGCCAGTCGTTGGCCGTCAGGATCGGATTGGCAGGGTCCCGGCGGAACAGTTCGCCGTGGGGGCTGGTGGTGCCGAGCGGGGTCGACATCTTTTGCCTCGCAGGTGGTCTGGTTGCGAACAGGTTTCGATCTTCGCAAACGGCACAGTTCGCCGCTGGAAAGCACCGACTGTAGCGCCCGTGATCACACCCTGTCTGGACAACACGCTAAACGCAGGCGTCAACAGGGCCTTTCCATTAAGCGGTCGCAATAGCAGCTCCCGGTCTTTTCGCCACGACCCGCCACGCACACGGAATCATGGGCCATGGCGGCGCCAGGGCCGATTGTGTGACGAAGGCCACAGCGCGCCGGAACAAGCGCGCCACCCCCTGAAACGCAGTCGGCCACGACCCCTATGATTACTCGGCCGTTGACGGATCGCCTGCTGATGACCCGCTCGCGAGGTCCTGGACGGCAGCCACCACGCTGTTGTCCGTCCACGCTGGGAAGAGGTGTGCGCTTTTGCACGTCAATGGTTTCACCTACGGTCCGCTCACCCCCCTATTGGCCTATTTCATGTCGTTCCTGGGCTCCGCGATCGGGCTGCAAAGCGCCTCGCGGGCCCGGGTATCCACCGGCGGGTCCCAGGCGCGCTGGCTCGCCATGGCGTCAATTGCCCTCGGCGGCACGGCCATCTGGGTCATGCACTTCATAGCCATCCTCGGTTTCACGGTGCCGGGCGTCGAGATCCGCTACGACCCGGTGCTGACGGTCGTGAGCCTGGTCGCGGCCATCGGGTTCGCCGCGGTCGGCCTGACGCTGGTGGTCCGGCGCGACGGCGACACGAAGGCGCTGCTGCTCGGCGGGTTCATCACCGGCACGGGCGTCGCCGGAATGCACTACCTGGGCATGGCGGCGATGCACATGACGCCGCGGGTCCACTACAACGTGCTGGTGGTCGCGGCCTCGGAAGCGGTCGCCGTCGCCGCCGCGACGGCCGCGCTCTGGTTCGCGCTGCGGGTCCGCGGGCTGCCGGCCACCATCGGCGCCGCGATCGTCATGGGCGTGGCCGTCACCGGAATGCACTACACCGGCATGGCCGCGGTGCACGTGGCGGCGACCGCCGCGATGGATCCGGCGGGCTGGTCGCCCGGGATGCCGGTCACCGCGGACGCGGTGCCGTCCGGGATGTCCGCCTCGGCGCTGCTGACGCCGCTGGTGCTCGGGATCAGCATCACCACGACGATCCTGCTGCTGGTGGTGGCGATGGCACCGACCGAGCGCGAGCTGCGGGAGGAGCAGCGGGCCGTGGAACTGGCCTCGTCGCTGCGGGAACGCAGCTACTAGCAACGGCGGATCAACCCCTATAACGGGTCCGGCCCTGTACCACACCGCCGCTCTCGCGAGGCGTGGCACAGGGCCGGTGTCGCCGAGACGGGCCGAAATCTCCAAGGCGCGCCTGGAGTTCCGGCCGTTCCGGTCACGCCAGGTCGGCGGACCGCAGGGCCAGCAGCGCCTGGTAGTACGCGAGCGTCGACTCAGCCCCCTGATTCGGGTTCGCGTCCGTCTCGCGCAGCCCGTCCCGGCCGCCGCCGCTGCTCGCGTCGTACAGCGGCAGGCCCAGCCGGTTGGCTCCGAGGAACCAGCCGAAGGCGCGCCGGGCCCGGTCGGCGTAGAACTCCCGGCCGGTGACGCGCCAGGCCTCGACGCAGGCCTCGACCACCGCGGCGGCGTCGATCGGCTGCTCGTCGCCCTCGTACCGGGCCGGCAGCGCACCCTTGCGCCGCCACAGGTTCCCGATCAGCGCCAGATGGCCTTCGGGCTCCTCCCCCGGACCCGAGGAATCCGCCGGGCCCGGCACTCCGAGCCCGACCTGTCCGAGGTACCAGTCCAGGGCCCGCAGCGCGTCCCGCACCACGGCGCCGTCGCCGGCCCGCTCGCCGCCGGCCAGCATCGCCTGCGGCAGACGGGCGTTGTCGTAGGTGAGCTCGTTCTCGAACCATGGCCAGTCGTCGGTCGCCGTGGCCCGGAACGCCGCCTGGAGCCGCGCCACGCCCAGCGCCAACTCGGGCGTGGGCTCCGGGACGCGCACCAGCCCCAGCAGGGCGTAGGCGGTCGAGCGGACCGTCGTCATCGCCCGCAGCGCGGGGCTGGCCTGTTCCAGCAGCACAGCCGCACGCTCGCGGTACTTGTCGGGCACCGAGCCGCCCGCGGCCACCGCGCCGAGGGACCACAACAGCCGCCCGACATGATCGCCGGTGTGCGGCTCGTCGAGCCACACACCGGTCGCGTCGCGCATATTGCGGGAGCCGAGGGCCGAGGCGTCATAGCCGGCCTCCAGGAAGCCCAGAGAGGTATCCAGCCAGTCGTGCGGGTCGGCGCCCTTCAGTTCGCGGACGGGAACGTCGCACAGTCCAGCCGCGACGATCGCCAGCCGGGACACGTCGTCCACGCAGTAGCCGGACCCCAGGTCCGGTTTAGCACGGTCGCTGAACTGGACGATGCCGCCGGAGTCGGTGACCCGGTTCAGATGCGTGAGTTTCAGCTTCGGCACGTCGACCCGCGCCATGCCGGCGGCGTCGGTGGCGACGGCGTCGGGCACGGGGCGCGCGCGCCGGGCCGCGGTGGCCCGTGCGATCCCGGCGAACCGGCGGGCCACCGCGGTCCAGTGCAACCCCGCGCCCTGGGTCCTGGCGGCCTCCCTGGCGCGCTCCAAGCGGTCCGGGTCGGACAGAAGGGTGTGCAAGGCCTCGGCGTACGCCTCGGGGTCCTCCGGCGGGACGGTGAGGCCCGCGCCGCCGGCAAGCATGTCCTCGGCGTAGAAGTACGACGTCGACACCACCGGGCAGCCCGCGGCGACGGCGAAGGTGAGGGCCCCGGACGAGATCTGCTCGCGGGAGCGGTAGGGGGTGCAGAAGATCTCGGTACGGGCCAGGACGACGGAGATCTCGGAGTCGGAGAGGAACAGGTCGAGGAAGACCACGCGGTCCTCCAGCTTCGCGCCTTTCACGGCGAGGACCAGTTTGTCGCGGTAGTTCTCGCCTTCCTGGCGCGCGATCTCCGGGTGCGTGGAGCCGGCGATGAGGTAGGTCACGTCGGGGTGCCGCTCCGCGATCCGGCCCAGGGCCGCGATCGCGGTCTCCAGGCCCTTGCCGGGCGAGAGCAGACCGAAGGTGGACAACAGGCGGCGGCCGGCGAGCCGGTCCAGGGTGGCGGCCACCTCCGGGCGGATCTCGCCGCCGCTTCCGGGCGGCGGCGCGCCGTGCGGGACGTGCACGATCCGGTCCGCCGGGGCGATGCCGGTGTCGACCGCCAGCCGGCGGGCGGTCCCGGTGAACACGGTGACGGCCGCGGCGTCGCGGCACAGCCGGTACAGGGTGTCGGCCTGCGAGGAACTCGGCTCGGAGAGCACCGTGTGCAGGGTGACCAGATAGGGGACGCCGAGCCGGTACAGCTCGGCGGCGAAGTCGGTGATCCAGGCGCCGTCCGGGCCGCCGAAGATCCCGAACTCGTGCTGGATGACGACGGCGCCGACCCCGGACGCGGCCACCTGCTGAGCCGCCCGGCGGTAGTCGGGACGCTCGTCCTGGCGGATCACCGTCCGCACCGTCGCGGGGTATGCCAGTCCGTCCCGGTCCAACGCGCAAACCTCCACGCGCACGTCCGGAGCAGCATCGTTGAGCGCGACGGCCAGGTCGCGCGAGTAGGTGGCGATGCCGCACCGTCGCGGCGGATACGTGGAAACGATCGCGAGTGTTATGCCGATGTTCGAGACAGTCCCTGCCATGACCTCTCATACCTCTCTCCGTCGTCACTAAATACGACGGAACCGGCAAGCCACTCTAACGTTACTCAGTGGACTTAATCAATACTCTTAGACACATTGCCGGTCCCGCCGCGGTGAGCAGCGCGGTTCAGGCACCGCCTTTGGCAACCCGCTGTCCGACGGAAAGCGGCCCGCCCCACCTGCGCCTGTGACGTGGGCCGCTTGACAAGCCCCCGGGAGCGGCATGGTTTAATAGCGCCATGACCGGCGCTTGCATCACGTGCTGCGCGACCTGCCATGGGACGAAAACCCATATGGCGGGCCGCGTATGCCGCATGCGCCGAATGTGCGGCCGCTGACGTCCGATAGCCCGCTGGTACGGATGACGCGAGGGTTCGCCCCCGCTTCACCCGGAGGGCACCTTCCAGCCGCCGTACTCCTGTAGAGGTAACTCTGATGACAGTCCTCCCGAGGCCCAGCCTCAGCGCCGTCACCCCAGTCCGCCGCACCCCGGATTACCGGTTGTGCCTGCTCACGCACCGGGTCCCTCCCCGGGTTCATAAAACGTGCCGCCGAATGCGCCGGGGCGTACCAGCCAACGCTGTCTGCGTACGCCCTTCCCGGACCGCCGACCCCCGTTCTGTGAGTTTCGCGAACCCGCTGAGGAGCACCCCCGATGGACCCCCGCCGCCTGGAGAAGATCTACGACACCGTCCGCGATGAGCTGGACGGCCTGGACCGCTTCGAGATCGAGCAGCGCGCCTGCGTGGCCCGCGCCCGCTGGCACGCCGCGTCGACAAGTCCCAACGCCAATCCTGAACAACGGGCCCTGGCCGGGGCCCGCGCCGCGGCCATCGGCCGGATCCTGATCCACCTGCGGCGGACCTGGACCGACGAGTACGACGCGGCGGACCACGCGGCCCGCGCGCTGGCCGCCGAGCGCGTCGACCCCGAGGTCGCCGCCGGCGTCCGGTCCGCCGGGCACCCGGTCGGCGCCCGCGTCGAGGTGGTCGGCGAGGAGCGCACCGGGGTCGTTCAGCAGATCCTGGTCTCGCGCGAAGAGGACGGGTACTACGCGCGCTGGTACGTCGTGCACGTCGCGGAACTGCAGCTCTGCCGGGCCTATGGCTGCGACGAGCTGGAGACGCTGGAGCCGGAGCAGGCTCCGCTGGCGCCGGCCGCGCAGCACTCGGCGGCGTCGTTCGCGGCGCTGGCCGAGCGGGCCGAGCGCGCCGAGCGGGGCTCGGTGACGGTGCGGCACGGGCAGCGCGGCGGCCGGCGGGTGCTGGCCGCGGCCTGAGGCCGGGCAGCGCGGGGCAGGGGTGGCGAAGCCGGATCAGGCCTCGCCACCTGGCGCCGCGGAGGCGGGAAACCGCCGGACGCCGTGCCGGGCGATGGTTTCCGGCCAGGGTCGGCGTGACGAACGACACACGCGTGTGGTCGTTCACCGCCGGAAGAAGTCCCGCACGTTCACCAACAACAACAGCAGCGCGGCGACGCCCATCGCGACGAGGAAGCCGTCGCGGGCGTGGCGTGCCGTCCACTCCAGCACGCTGATCACCACGCCGGCCGCGACCAGGATCACCGCGAGGCTGACCGCCGTGGTCAGCAGGCGGCGGCGGGCCAGGGCCTCCAGCGCGGCGAAGACGACCAGGATCCCGAGGAGTGTGGGGATCTTCTGGCGGTCGTCGGGCAGCAGCAGGACCGTCGCCACCGCCAGGAACAGCAGCGGGACGCTGACCGCGGCCCAGATCTGCAGCAGGATGCCGTGGTGCTTGCGGTCGCCGGGGACGTAGGGCTTGTGCGAGCGGGTGACGTGGGCCTGCGGGTCCTGCGGGGGGAGGCCGCCGCGTTCCAGGACGGCCAGGTGGACCGTGCGTTCCTCGGCCATCGCGGTGCGCTCCCGGACCAGGCTCATGACGGACTGCTCGGCCACGCGCGCCTCGCCGAGGCGTTCGGCCGCGGTCTTGGCGGTCTGGAATTCCGTGGTGAGGGACAGGACTTCGGCGTGGCGTTCCCGCGCTCGCTGTTGCAGGAGGCCGGTCTGCTCGTCGGCGTCGGCGATGCGGGTGTCGAGGTCGGCGACGCGGCTTTCCAGGCTCTGCGCGAGGCCGGTGTCGTCCGGGGAGACCTTGTGCAAGCCGGCCCAGCCGAGCGGGTCGGACCAGGAGAAGCGGACGGTGCCGTCGCGCTCGTAGCGCGGGCCCGCCGGGGCGCGTTCGCCGCCGGCCCAGTCGCGGGTGTCGACGCCCCACAGGCCGCGGAAGCCGCGGACCCAGGGGGTGTCGTCGTCGATCAGGACCGGATGCCATTCGCGGTCCTCGCCGGGGCCGACGCGGGCGCCGTCGCCGCGGGCGTAGTCGATGAAGGGGATGCCGAAGCCGTGGTCCTCGCTGCGGGCCCGGCGCAGCATCGTCTCGGCCGCGCGCTTCCACCAGCGGGCCGCGGTGCCGAGGAAGCGCGGGTTGACGGTGACGAGGTAGTCGCCGGCGAGGAAGGCGCCGGAGTGCGAGCCGGCGCCGGCGAAGACCACGGGGTGGGTGCCCTCGGCGACGGTCAGGTCCGGGTCGTCCCAGCGGCGGCGGAGGTCGTCGCCGGTGTAGTCGTGGGAGGAGAAGGCGACCCAGCGCGGGGACAGGGTTTTCGGGCCGCCTTCGACGGCGGCGGGGCCCTCTGCGAGGTAGACGGTCACCATCTCCCAGTCGGCCTCGTGGTCGTTGACGCCGCCGAAGGTGGAGCGCCAGTCGTTGGCCGCGTAGAAGTACCAGTACTGGAGGATGACGTAGCCGCCCTGGCGGACGACGCGGCCGTAGTAGGGGGACGAGTCCGCTCCCCCGCCGGCGTGGTACTGCTCGGCGGCCTTGGTCATCACGCCGCCAGGGACGGTGCCGCGGATCAGCAGGCTCAGGCGGAGCAGGACGTCGATCAGGCGGGCGACGAAGCCGACGGCCGCGAGGCGTCCGGTGCGGCGGATGCCGGTGGGGTGCGCCTTGCGCCAGCGGCGGACCTCGCCGCCGCCGGCCGGCTTGAGGACGTAGCGGAGGAACAGGGGGCGGTCGGGCTGTTGCTCCGACGCCTCCAGGAGGCGGTCTAGGTCGAGCTCCCCGGCCGGGACGAGTTCGGTCTGCTTGTCGCCGTCGCGCCACAGACCCGCCCCGGCGATGTAGCGCTCGATGTCGGTCGGGAGGAAGTACTCGCCCTTGGTGTAGGCCAGAATCGGCTCGTGGGTGCGGAGCAGGGCGAGGTCTTCGGAGGCCGGAGCGGGGTCGGCCGGGTGGGCGGCGAGGTTGGCGGAGTCGGCGGTGTCGGCCGGGTCGGCGGGGCGGGCGGGGTCGGCGGCAGTCATCGATGCCGACGATAGGCCACGGTGATCACCGCCGCGCGCCGGATGTCAGCGGGTGGTGAACGCGCCGCCGTTGACGTGGAGGGTCTGGCCGGTGATGTGGCGGGCACCGTCGGAGGCCAGGAAGAACACGGTCTCGGCGATGTCCCGGGGCGTGCCGGCGCGCTTGGTGTGGGTCTCGGCGATGAGCGCCTGCTCGCGGGCGTCGGTCATGGCGCCCCGGAAGAAGTCGGTGTCGGCGATGTAGCCGGGCGAGACCACGTTGGCGGTGACGCCGCGCGGACCGAGCTCGGCGGACAGGATCGCGTACCAGGCGGCGAGCGCGGCCTTGGCGGCGCCGTAGGAACCGCCGCGGCGCTCGGCCCCGATGGAGCCGACGGCGACGGCGGTGCCGCCGGGCGCGAGGACGGACTTGAGGGCGGTGGTGGTCAGAACCGCGCTGAGCAGGTTGCCGTCGAGGTCGGCGCGCCACTGGGCCAGGACGGACTCCAACTCCGTGGCGGCCGGATCCGGCTGCGCCTGACCGAGCCCGCCGGCGGCGTTGACCAGCACGTCGAGCGTGTCGAAGCCGGCCGCGAGGTCTTCGACGGCACGCGGATCGGTGGCATCGCAGACCACGCCGGTCGCGCCGAGCTCCTTGGCCGCGGCCTCGACGAGCTCGGCCCGGCGCCCGGTGATGACGACACTGGCGCCGTCGGCGGCGAAGCGCTCGGCGACGGCGCGGCCGATGCCTCGGGAGCCGCCGGTGACGAGGACGGTGCGGGTCATGGTCCCCTCCTGGTATGTTTAGGGCTAAACGTTTAGACCTTAACACGAGCCCCAGGGAGCCGCGCGTGAGCACCACCGCCGCCGAGATCGCCGAGGCGTGGCGCCGCGAGCGCCCGGGCACTCCGGTCGAGTCGATCGAGGTCTTCACGCCGATCGTGCGGCTGGCCAAGATGCTCGCCGATGACCGGACCCGGGTGCTGCGCGCGGCCGGGATCGATCGGGCGACGTTGGATCTGCTGTCGGTGCTGCGGCGGTCCGGGCCGCCCTACACGCTCACCACGCGGGAGCTCACCGAGCGGACGCTGGTCACCGCCGGGGCGATCTCGCAGCGGGTGGCGCGGGCCGAGCAGGAGGGGCTGGTCACCAGGGCGCCGGGTCTGGTGGGGCGGAAGGCGGTGGCCGTGGCGTTGACCGCCGCCGGGCACGCGGTGATCGAGCGCTCCGTGGACGCGGTGCTCGGGCGGGACGACGACCTGGTCGCCGGGCTCAGTGCCGAGGAGCGGGAGGTGCTGATCCCGCTCCTCGGCAAGCTGGAGGCCTTCGTCAGAGCGCAGAGCTCATAAGACGGAGCTCATAAGACGGAGCCCGCAAGCAAGACAAGCAGTTAGCCATCAGGACCCCGCCGCCGTCACGCACAGGTTCTGGTCCGCGGCGTTCTCCCCGGCGGCGCTCGACAAGGCCGCCGAGGGCAGCGCGCTCGGGGCGGACGATGTGGACGCCACCGGGTTGTACACGTCGCCGCTGGCGAAGTCGGCGCCGACGCGGACCACGATCGGGGCGCTGCCGTCGCCGCCCTGCTGCACCGCGGAGGCCGGGAGTTGCAGTGCGGCGGCGACCGCCTGGGCTCCGGCCTGGTGCTGCGGGCTGCTGTAGTAGACGGTCGTCGAGGCGACGTCGCCGGTGTAGCTGACGCCGGTGGCGTTCTTGAAGCCGTCGGCCTGGAGGGTGGCGGCGAGTTGGCGGGAGCGGCCGTCGTTGGTGGTGCCGTTCTCGACCACGATCGCGTCGGTCACCGCGCCGGGGCTCAGGGTGCTGGTGGTCGCCGAGGGCGCGGGGGTCGGGGCGGGGGTGGCGCCGCCGCTCGCCGCGGTGGTCGGGCCGGTGACCGACTGGTCGTGCGCGAGCAGCGAGAAGATCTGGTCGTCCACGGCGGTGTCCGGGGCCACGCGGTTGGGGTCCGGCTGGTAGGCGACCGTGGGCATGGTCAGGAAGGTGATGTTCTGGGTCGGCACCTTCTTCAGCGTGTTCGCCAGGTCCAGCAGTGCGCTGACGCTGGCGATGCCGTTGTCCACGGTCAGGGACTTGCTCGCGATGTCCATCAGGTGCGTGGCCTGGATCGGGTTGTCCAGCGTCGCCTGCGACTTCATCTTCCGGATCAGCGCCGACAGGTACTGGTGCTGCGCCTCCGTCCGGTAGAGGTCCGAGCCGTCGCTGAAGCCCTCGCGGGTGCGCAGGAACGCCAGCGCGGTGTCGCCCTGGATCACCGAGGTGCCGGCCGGCAGGGTCAGGTGCGAGTCGGGGTCGTTGACCGCCTTGGTGACGCAGACCGGGACGCCGCCGACCGCGTTGGTCAGCGCCACGACGCCGGAGAAGTCGACCATCATGAAGTGGTCGATCTTGACGTGGGTGAACTCCTCGACGGTGTCCACCTGGCAGCCCGGGCCGGCGGCCAGCGCCGAGTTGATCATGGCGATGCTCTGCGCCGGGTACTGCGTGCCCTTGGCGTCCACGCAGGCCGGGATCGGCACCATCGTGTCGCGCGGCAGCGACACCACCGTCGCGTTGCTGCGGTCGGCCGAGACGTGCACCAGCATCTCCACGTCGGAGCGGCCGGAGGGGTCGGTGTAGCCGCCGAGGCTGGCGTCCTGGCCGGGCAGGCGGGCGTCGGTGCCGATCAGCAGGATGTTGATCGGCACGTTGCCGTACGGGTCCGGGGTCGGCTGGACCACCGACAGCTGGTTCGGCGGCACGACCGCGCCGTGCAGCGGCGCGCCCTTGATGTTGTGGTCGATGCGGTAGTACCAGTAGCCGGCGTAGGCCACCGTGCCGCCGATGACCAGCACCAGCATGCCGGAGATGATCATCAGCGTGCGCTTGACCCGCCGCCGGGTGGCGCTCTGCGCCCCGGGGGTCCCGTCCTGCGAGTGCTTGGGGACCCAGGACGCGCTGGAACTGTCGTCGGCTATGCCGGAGGTGTCCTCGCTCATCGTTCCTGTTCCCCTCTCACGGCGTACCCGCTCACCCGCCTACTTCGATGACGTTCGTCCTCCGGCCTCGGTTCCACCCTCAATTCAACTTGTGGCGCGAAGCGCCTCGTTAACGGGCGGCGGTGGGAGACGGGTGGGGGATACTGTGACGAGCAACTGCGTCGCACGGGTCGCAGTCACATAGTGCGTCCGCGGGCCCATCGGCGACTCCGAGGCGATCAGGTCCGGGTCGACCAGCACCACCGCGTCGAACTCCAGGCCCTTGGACTCCAGCGAGCCCAGGACCTGCACGCGCTCCGGGACGTCGGGCACGCTGAACGCTCCGAGCCTGGTCATCGGCACGATCACGCCGACCGTGCCCTCGACCTCGGCGGCCAGCCGGCGGGCCGCCACCCCGGCCGCGGTGGCCAGATCGGCCTCGTCGGTCACCACGAACTCCGGCGGCCGTCCGGTCGAACGGACAGCCCGCGGCAGCGGCGCGTCGGGCAGGAACCGGTGCAGGAGGGTCGCGGCGTAGTCGGCGATCTCGACCGGGTTCCGGTAGTTGGTGGTGAGCTCGAACTGCCGGCGCTCGCGCGATGTGCCCAGGGCCAGGTCCATCGAGCGCCGCGCCTCGTCCAGGTCCTCCCACGAGCTCTGCGCGGCGTCGGCGACCACGGTCCAGGTCGCGTGCCGGCCGCGCCGGGCCAGCATCCGCCACTGCATCGGGGACAGGTCCTGGGCCTCGTCGACGACGATGTGCCCGAACTCCTCGGGATCCGGCTCCTCCTCGTAGCCGCCGCGCTGTGCCGCCCGGCGTTCCCCGATGGTGGACAGCTCGCGGAAGCCGCCGCCCTCCGGGTCCGAGCCGTCGTCGGTCTCCTCGCCGGTGAGCAGGTTCACGCCGTCCACGACGTACGGGTTCGCCGCCGCGACCGCCCGCGCGGTCCGGGGCCCCTCGCCGAGCAGCGAGTCGAGCTCGTCCAGCAGCGCGATGTCGGAGTAGGACAGGCCGGCGCCGTCCTCCCCCACCGCACGCCAGGACTCGGCCAGCAGCTGGGTGTCGGCGGGGCCGAGCACGCCGCGTGAGACCTCGGCCAGGTACACCGGGTCGCCGAGGGAGCGCAGCACCTCCAGCGGGGAGCGCTGGGGCCACCAGGCGGTGACGAAGTCCGCGAACGGCCGCTCGGAGCGCAGCTCGGACAGGAAGGTGCGCCTGTCGTCCTCGAACAGGTCCGGGTACTCGTCGTAGGGCGAGGCGTCGCCGGCGGCGCGCTTGGCGTCCTGGTAGGCGTTCCAGGCGGCGTCCTGCAGGGCCCGGATGACGTCGGCGCGCACCGCGTTGGGCCGGCGGCTGCCGCCGCGCAGCATCCGCTCCCGCAGCGCGACCAGCTGCGGCGCGTCCAGGCTGAAGAAGGTGCCCTGGTAGATCAGCCGCACGTCCTTCGGCGCGCCCCACGGCGCGTCGTTCGCCGCCTTGCGCAGGATCCGCACCATGCGCGGGGAGCCCTTCAGCTTGGCCCGCGCGGCGTCCTCGTGCCGCGCGGCCTCGACGCCGTTGACCACGTCGCCGAGCGAGCGCAGCGCCGCGCCGCCCTCGCCGAGGGAGGGCAGCACCCGCTCGATGTACTCGGTGAAGCGCCGGTTCGGCCCGACCACCAGCACGCCGCGCGAGCCGAAGCGGCGCCGGTGCTGGAACAGCAGCCAGGCCACGCGGTGCAGCGCGACCGCGGTCTTGCCGGTACCGGGGCCGCCGGTGACGACCACGCTCACGTCGGCGGGCGAGCGGATCACCACGTCCTGCTCGCGCTGGATGGTGGCGACGATGTCGCGCATGTGGCCGGTGCGGGTCCGGGCCAGCGCGGCGATGAAGGCGCCGTCGCCGACCACCGGCAGGCCGTCCGGGGCCGCGTCCGGGTCGAGCAGGTCGTCCTCGATGTCCAGGACCCGGTCGCCGCGACAGTGCAGCACCCGGCGGCGTACGACGCCCCTGGGGTCCTCGGGGGCGGCCTGGTAGAAGGCCGCTGCGGCCGGTGCGCGCCAGTCCACGACCAGCGGCTCCAGCTCCTCGGTACGGACCCCGAGGCGGCCGATGCGGTAGGTCTCCAGCTCCTCGCCCGGGATCTCGGGCTTGAGGTCCAGGCGACCGAACACCAGTTCGTTGTAGGCGTTCTCCAGGGACCGCTCCCAGATGGCCGCCTCCATCACCTGGACGTCCCGGTCGACCAGGGCCGAGTAGGTCCCGCCCTGCGCCACCTTGTAGCTCTCGCGCACGCGGCTCGCGGCCTGCTCGCGCATCTGGGCCAGCCGGGCGTACGCGGCATTCACGGCCTCCTGCTCGACCGCGATCTCGCGTTCCTTGACGTGCGCCGAACCGTCCTGCTGAGGTGACACCCCGCGACCTCTCATCGTTTACCGACCGGTCCGCTGAACCGGCACAACCGCACGATCATCCAAGACCGAGCCCACCCGGGCAAACGCCGTCCGCCCCGGAAGTGTTTGCATTCCGTTTGAATCAGCCGTCACAGGGTCCTCACTCACACCGTCCGGCCCTATGTTCAGACCGTGTCGGGGACTCTTACTCAGGCGCCCAACCGCAGTACAGCGCACCGGGCAGCCACCAACGGAACAAGTTTCAGCGATCATCTCACTCACATCCCGCACGCACCTCGCGGGACCACGCCGAACATCCTGCGCGCGGCCGTGGCCGCCGCCGGGGTTCTGGCAGTCATCGCCGCCGTCGTCCTGACGAGCGCGGCTTCGGGGGCCCGAGACCAGATCAGCACCGTCGGCAGCACGGACGCCCCCAGCGTGCGCGCCACCGACGACTTCCTGTTCCGGCTCCAGGACATGGACGCGCAGCTGGTCAACGCGCTGCTGGTGAACGGCGACACCCAGGTGCACGTGCCCCGCGCGGCCAGCGAGGCGCTGTACGACACCGACCGCAGGACCGCGGACCTGGACCTGGAGAACGCGACGGTGGCGCTGGCCGGCGACCAGTCGGCACTGGACCAGCTGCACACCGTGTCCGACGACTACGGCCAGTACCAGGCGCAGGCCGCCCGCACTCTGGCCGACGACGAGCGGCTCGGCGGCTCGGCCGCCGGGGCCGCGCCGGCCGCGGTGTTCACCGACTACCAGAACGGGCACGATCTGCTGTTCGGCACGGACGACAAGGGCGGGCTGATGAAGGCCGCCACGGACCTGGAGAAGTCCAGCAGGAACGCCATCGACTCCTCGGCGTCGTCGGCGAACGGCTCGCTGGTCACCGTGATCGTCGAATTCCTGGTCTTCGGGGTGCTCCTGGTGGGCGGTCTGATCGTCCTGCAGGTGTACGTCGTCCGGCGGTTCAAGCGCAGGGTGAACCCGGCGCTGGCCGGCGCGACCGTGGCCGCGCTGGTCCTGCTGATCGGCGGCGCCGCAGGCACGGCCGTCGCCGCGGGCGACTTCCACACCGCCAAGAGCGACGCCTTCGACTCGGTGCTGGCGCTGAGCGAGGCGAACGCCACCAGCGCCGGGATCAACGCCGACGAGAGCCGCTGGCTGCTCGCGCACGACACCCCCGCGCAGCGCGGCGAGTACGAGCAGTCGTTCTTCCAGGCCGAGAACGCGATCGCCGACGTGCCCGGCGGGACCGACATCCCGACCTACGCCGGGACGGTGTACCAGGAGCAGAAGGCCCGCACCGTGGACGACCTCTCCCAGACGCCGATGACCCGGAACAGCAGCTTCGGCGAGGAGTTCCACAACATCACCTTCCCGGGCGAGGCCGAGGCGGCGCTGAACGCGTTCAGCGCCTACAACACGTACCTCCAGGACGACGCGCACCTCCGGAGCATGCCGCTGGACACCCCGGCGGGGCTGGAGGCCGCGATCGACTTCGACACCAACGCCACCACCATCGGGTCCTCGGACCAGGCGTTCAACGCCTACAGCCAGGCCCTCGGAGACGTCATCACGCTCAACGAGGCGCAGTTCGAGAGCTCGATGCCGGCGGCGGAGAGCGGGATCGGGGCCTGGACGTGGCTGCCGTACGTCCTGGCGGTGCTGCTGATCGGGCTGACCGTGCTGGGGCTGCGGCCGCGGCTCAACGAGTACCGCTGACCGTGCCGTGAAAACCCTCTGAAACGCCCTCGGGCCGCCACACCGCTCGTGCGGGTGGCGGCCCGGAGTGCTCGCGGCACGGAAACTCAGTGGTGGACCGTGAACCAGACCAGCGAGACGGCTCCGGCGATCACGCAGTAGACGCCGAACGGCCGCAGCGAACGGTTCTCGAAGTACCTGGTCAGGAAGCGCACCGAGATGTAGGCGGCGATGCCGGCCAGCACCGAGCCGGCGATGGCCGGGCCCAGGATGCTGTGGTTCGCGGGCTTGGCCAGTTCAGGGGCCTTGTACACGCCGGCGGCCAGGATCACCGGGGTGGCCAGCAGGAACGCGAAGCGGGCCGCGTCCTCGGTCTTCAGGCCGCGGGCCAGGCCGGCGACCATCGTGATGCCGGAGCGGCTGATGCCCGGCAGCAGGGCGAAGGCCTGCGCGCCGCCTATGCCGGCGGCGGACTTCCAGCCCAGCCGGGCCAGGCGGCGGTCGGCCGCGATCTCCGGGGACTCGCCGCGGCGCGGCGGGACGTTGCCGTCGTCGGCGTGCCGGCCCTTGGACGCGCTCTTGAGCATGGCGTCGGCCAGGAAGATGACGAAGCCGTTGATGAGCAGGAAGGCCGCGGCCGGCACCGGTTTGCCCAGATGCGTGCGCAGCGCCTTGTCGGCCACGATGCCGACCAGGCCGACCGGGATCGTGCCGATCACCAGCAGCCAGGCCAGGCGCTCGTCCGGGCCCTCCACGCTGCGGTGCCGGATCGAGGTGAACAGGGCCCTGATGATGCGCACCCAGTCCCGCCAGAAGAACGCCACCAGCGCCAGCGCCGTCGCCACATGAGCCAGCACCAGGAACGCCAGGTACGGCGAGTCCTTGGCGGTCATGTCCAGGTCGGCCTTCCAGCTGCCGCCGATGAAGGCCGGCAGGAGTATCGAGTGGCCGAGGCTGGATATGGGGAACAGCTCGGTGACGCCTTGGACCAGCCCGATGGTGCAGGCTTCGAGATAGTTGAGGCCGGACAACTCGTACCCCTGTCGGAAAATGGATGCAGTCTGCCGGAGGATAGTAGGGGCGTCCGGCGGCGCGAGGAAACAGACGGTGAACGTAGGGCAAAGCAGCAGCACACGAGCCCGGCCCGAAGCGTTCGGCAGGATCCGCCACCCCGGTCACGGACACCGGGGACAGCCTACGACAAGCTGTAGCAGTTATGCGCCGGAAAGGCCGCCGCGGCTTACGAGGTCCGGCCGGCGTACCAGCCGTCCAGATCCGCCGGCTGCACCCGCAGCACGGCCGCCAGCTGTTCCCGGGACAGGGGTTCGGGACCGGACACGGCCATGTTCAGCACCGCCTGCAGCATGGCGTTGAGCACGCCGCGGGCCTTCATCAGGGACTCCAGCGCGTTCTCGTACGAGCCCTGGTCCACGGCCCGGGTGACCATCGGCAGGCCGACGTTCACCAGTCCGTTGATCCGGCCGCGCAGTTCGGCGTCGAGCTCCCCGGGCAGCAGCGCGCGGCCGTCGGCGTGCACCTCGGCCAGAGCCAGGCCGGCCTTGTCCCGGATCATCGCGCGCACGCTGTGGTACGCCCCGTACCGCAGCGCCGGGGAGTGCGCCTCCCCGTTCGGCTGGGCCACGTGCTCGGCGAAGTCCCGCAGCCGCGGGACCATCGCCAGCACGTAGTCCTTCAGAGCGTCCATCCCGTTCAGCGGAGCGGGATCGACGACGTCCACCGCGGCGGTGGCCCACTGAGTCACGCCGGCTGCGGCCTCGGCGGGATCGGGGTGCGCGGTGAGAACGTCGTACTCCACCCGCTCCGGGCGGAACTGTCGCGCCATGCCCCCGAGTCTGGTCGATCAAGGCGAACCCCCGGTGAACATCCGGAAAAATCCGAACGCCCACGGGGGCAGCAGTAGGCTTGTGAGCTGGGGTTTGTCAGTGGGCGAACACAGGTGCGAGATCTTCGGAACCGGCGTCGCCACCGGCTCCCGAAGCGCCGTCCGGGCCCTTGGCCCGCACGTTCTTCGGCAGGAAGAACATCAGCAGGAAGACAAGGAACTGTCCTCCGGCGACGAACCACAGCGTGGTCTCGTACCCGTTGATCATGGTCTGCTGACCGGTCTTGACGCCCTGCGCGGCGAGGATCTTCCCGACCGCCGGCGACTGGTTCGGATCCGGGTGGGCCGGGTTCGGGCAGGACGCTGGCAGGGTGCTCGGGTCCTTCTCCTTCGCGCGGTCCACGGCGCACTGCTTGAACGAGGCGAAGACCTGCTCGGCCTGCTGCGCCGGCACCCCGGCGGCCACCAGCTGCTGCGTGACGGCCGGCTTCTGGTCGTCCACCGCCTTCGTGGCGTTGGTCCCCATCATGTTGAAGAACACCAATGCGGTCAGCGCGATACCGAAGGCCTGGCCGAGCTGCTGGCTGGTGTTCAGCAGGCCGGAGGCCGAGCCGGCGTCGCGGGTCGGCACGTCGGTGAGGATCAGGTCGAAGATCGGGGCCACCACCAGGCCCATGCCGACGCCGGTGATCAGCAGCGGCAGCGCCATCTGGAGGGAGTTGAAGGACTGGTCCAGGTGCTTGGCCATCTCGATGTACAGCACCAGGCCGCCGCCCATCAGCAGCACGCCGAACTGCACCACCTTGCGCCCGAACCTGGGCACCAGGAACTGCACCGACATGCCGGCCGCGGCCGAGACGCCGATGGAGAACGGGATGCCGGTCAGGCCGGCGTGCAGCGGCGTCCAGCCCAGGCCCAGCTGCATGTACAGCGACCACACCAGGAAGAAGACACCGAGCGTGGTGGCGAAGGTCAGGTTGGTCAGGATGCCGGAGGCGAAGGAGCGGAAGCGGAACAGGCTCAGCTCCACCAGCGGCGAGTCCCCGCGCAGGCCCTTGCGGCGCTCGTAGAGCACGAACAGGGCCAGCACCGGCACCGCGGCGGCCATCATCAGCCAGCCCCACAGCGGCCAGCCCAGGTCGCGGCCCTGCATCAGCGGGAAGACGAGCATGAACAGGCCGAGCACGGACAGCCCGACGCCGGGCAGGTCGAGCTTGGTGGCGTGCGGCGCCTTCGACTCGGTGATGACCCGGAAGGCGACGATCAGGCCGAAGATCCCGACCGGCAGGTTCACCAGGAAGATCGGGCGCCAGTGCAGCCCGAGCAGGTTCCACTGGACCAGCAGCCCGCCGACGATCGGGCCGGCGACCGCGGCCGAGCCGACGATGCCGCCGAACATGCCCATCACCTTGCCGCGCTCCTCGGCCGGAAAGGTGACGTGGATGATCGCCATGACCTGCGGCACCATCAGCGCCGCCATGCCGCCCTGGAAGACCCGGGCGCCGATGAGCATGCCGGGCGTGGCCGCCACGCCGCACAGCGCCGAGGCGATCGTGAAGCCGGTCATGCCGATCAGGAACAGCCGCTTGCGGCCGAAGATGTCGCCGAGCCGGCCGCCGGTGATCAGCACGACGGCGAAGGCCAGCGCGTAGCCGGCGGTGATCCACTGGATCGCGGAGTAGCCGGCCTTCATCTGGCTCTGGATCGACGGGATCGCCACGTTCACGATCGTCACGTCGAGCAGGTCCATGAACGCCGCGGACAAGATCACCGCCAGCGCGAGCCAGCGCTTGGGATCAGGAGTCGAAATCCCCGTTGTCTCCGTGGATATGTCAGGTTCAGCCATGCCTCGTCAGCCCCCTCAGGCTTTGGACTCAATCTCAGATTGGGTCCAGGCTAGAGGAGGCCACCGACAATATGCCGAGGTGAGAGGCGTCTGACGGCTCACAATGCGCTGTGACACGGATACGGTGTGACCCGTGTCACAACGACAAGTAACGAATTCAGCTCAGCTCTCGACGACGTGCTGCGCGAACCGGTCCCGGGCCTCGGCCCACATCCGCGCGTCCCACTCTCCGTTGCCGAGGGCGTCCGCGGCTTCGTAGCCCATCATCAGCGCGTGGTGCGTGTTGTCCGGCGTGAACAGGCCCAGCCGGCCGAACGTGGTGACGTGCGGCAGCGACTCGACCCAGCCCTCCAGGTCGGCCAGCGCCTCGCGGTAGCCCTTGTGATAGATCGGGTACACCTGGCGCATCCGCTTGACCTGCACCCACTCCAGGTTCAGCTGCGGCAGGCCCAGGCGGCGCACCGTCTCCCGGATCAGGTTCGCGAGCTGGTCCTCGTCCGCGGCCCACAGATCGTCCCCTATGTCGCAGGGGATCTCGAAGCAGAGCACGGACCGCTCGGTCGGGTCGTCCGGCGAGAAGCGGTGGTTCGCGGGCTCGGAGATGCGCGTGACCGGGGTGTCGCCGTCCGGGATGTAGTGCACGTCGCAGCCGGTCCAGCGGCCGCCGGCGTGGACCGCGTAGACCAGCAGGATCGCCCGGAACTTCAGCTTGCCGCTGGCCTCCACGGCCTCGTACGGCGCGCCCGGCGAGGTCAGCCGGGCCAGCAGCGGCACCGGGATGGTCGAGAAGACGTGGCCGGCCCTGATGTCCGAGCCGCCCTCGGCCCAGTGCTGCTCCCCGGACCAGCCGCCGCGCTCGGCCGCCGAACCGTGGAACTCCGAGCGGGCCAGGGTCACGCTGACCCCGTCGCCGTCCACCGCCAGGTGCTCGGCCGCGGCGCCCAGCCGGATGCGCGCGCCGGCCTCCATCGCCGCGTCGGCGAGGGATTCGCAGAGCTGGCCGAAGCCGCGGCGCGGGTACAGGTACGCCAGCGACTCGCTGGCGATGGAGTTGCGGACGCTGCGCACCAGCGCGCTCAACATCGTCTGCGAGCCCGCCTTGCGCCGGGCCTGGTCGATGTCGATGTCCTCGCCGGCCACGCCCCAGAGCTTGGCGGCATAGGGCTCGTAGACCTGCTTGTACATCGTCGGCCCGAAGCCGGCCCGCATCAGCTCCGCGTAGGACTCGGCCGCCGCGATCTGCTTCTTGCCGCGCCAGGTGGTGGCCAGCGCGTCGAAGGCGGCCCGGGCCATCGGCACCGCCGGCATCGACTTGGCCAGCTCCCGCGGCTTGAACGGGTAGGTCACCCAGCGGTCCCCGACCAGCAGCCGGCCGTTGCGATAGCGGGTCTGCAGATCCGAGCCCATCAGGGCTCTGAGATCGGCGAGGATGTGCTCCGGCAGGTCCGGGTTCAGCCGGTGGCTGCCGAAGTCCACGCGGAACCCGGCGACGTCGAACGACGCCGCCATCCCGCCCACGGTCTCGGCCCGCTCCAACACGTCCACGGACAGGCCGCGGCGAGCGGCGCGCCACGCGGCGGCCAGGCCCGCGGGACCCGCGCCGAGCACGACGAGATCAGCCCTACCGGTCATCGCTGGTATCCATCAGAACGCCCACAGTAGTAGTCCCACCCCATTCCCGGAACGCGCCGCGCATGCTGCGTCTCGGGTCTCACCCGATAGGGGAGATCATGCCGTATCCGGGGGGTGTATCACATCTCGTCGATGCGCGGCAGAAGCACTTCGGTGGCGATGAGCCGGATCGCCACCGCCGCCGGGATCGCGACCAGGGCCCCGACGATGCCGAACAGCGCGGCGCCGATCAGCACGGCGACGATCGTGACCATCGGGTGCACGTCCACCGTGCGCCGGTTCACCCGGGGCGCGACCAGGTAGTCCTCGGCCAGGCGCGCGGCCACGTAGTAGGCCAGGGTGAAGATCGCCACGTTCAGCGAGACGGTCAGCGCCACCAGCGTCACCACCGCGCCGCCGATCGAGGAGCCGACCACCGGCACCAGCCCGAACAGCGCGACCACCAGGCCGAGCGCGGCCGGATAAGGGATCGACCACGCCATCGCCCAGATCCAGGTGAAGAACCCGCCGATGGAGGCGATGATCATCTGACCGATCACGTACTTGCCGACCTGTGCCAGGATCCGGTCGGAGAGCTCGGACACCCGCGGCCGGCGGCGGACCGGCACCAGGTGGTAGGCGAAGTTCTTGATGCCAGGCATGTTCGCCACGAAGTAGAAGGTCAGCGCGATCCCGGCCAGGGTGCCGGTGAGCAGCGAGAACACGGCCTTGCCGGCGCCCAGGATGCCGTTGAGGTCCAGGGTCCCGGCCTTGTTGGCGTTGATCCAGGACTTGACCTTCTCGATCAGGTGGTACTTGTTCTCCAGCTTGCCCAGGTACGTCGACTTGTTGCGCAGGTCGTTCAGGTAGCCGGGGATGGCGTTGATCAGGGAGTTGACCTCGCGGTCGATGGGCGGGAAGATCACCGCCACGAACCCGGCGAACAGCGCCAGCACGCCCAGCGCGACGATGAAGACCGCCAGGCCGCGGCGCAGCCCGCGGTTCACCAGCGCGGTCACCATCGGGTCCAGCGCGGTGGCGAAGAACACCGCGAGCATCAGGATCGACAGCAGGCTGCCCAGGCCCGAGACGACGTGCACCAGGGCGTAGGCGGTGATGCCGCCGGCGGCGAGCCAGAAGGCGAAGGCGAACCAGCCGCCCGCGGGCATCGCGGACAGCGACGGCGGATCGTCGGAGGTCGCCCTCGACGGCTCGGAGTGCGGGGCGCGCGTCGAGGTCGCCTGGTCACCAGCCATGCCCACGACCTTAGGGGACGCGGGTGGTCTACGGGTAACCAGTCGGTGGCCGGCGAACTCAGGGCTGAGATCAGAGGTACAGGCCGGGTTCGCCTTCGCCCTCGGCGAGCCGCTCGGCCGCCACGGCGTGCACGTCGCGCTCCCGGAGCAGGACGTAGTCCGTCCCGCGCACCTCGACCTCGCCGCGGTCGGCGGGATCGTAGAGCACCCGGTCGCCGACCTGGATCGTGCGCACGTTCGCGCCGATCGCCACGACCTCCGCCCAGGCCAGGCGGTTGCCGATGCGCGCGGTCGCGGGGATGAGGATGCCCCCGGACGAGCGCCGGTCCCCGGCTTCGGGGTCCTCGCGCACCAGCACGCGGTCGTGCAGCATCCGGATCGGAAGCTTCTCTCCTGAACTCACGCTTGTGACGCTATCGCAAGAGCGCGCGGTCGGGCGCGCGGGGAAGAAACGAGCGCCGGCGGTTCGGCGGCACGCGGCTCGCGGCAGGTGGACCAGGGCGCGGAGAGCTAGCCTGGGACGCGTGAAACTCAACTCCGGAGACACCGCCCCCGCCTTCACCCTGACCGACGACCACGGTGCGTCCGTGAGCCTGGCCGACTTCGCCGGCCGCAAGGTGATCCTGTACGTGTACCCGGCCGCGATGACCCCGGGCTGCACGAAGCAGGCCTGCGACTTCCGCGACAACATCGCGTCCTTCCAGAAGGAGGGCTTCGCGGTCCTGGGCCTGTCCCCGGACAAGCCGGAGAAGCTGGCGAAGTTCCGGGAGCGCGACGCGCTGACCTTCCCGCTGCTGTCCGACCCGGACAAGGCGGTGCTGGAGGAGTACGGCGCGTTCGGCGAGAAGAAGCTGTACGGCAAGACCGTGGTCGGCGTCATCCGCTCCACGTTCGTGCTGGACGTGGACAAGAAGGGCGTCGCGAAGGTGGACGTGGCGCAGTACAACGTGAAGGCCACCGGGCACGTGGCGAAGCTGCGGCGGGATCTGGGGCTGGACAAGTAGGTCGCGTGCGGCTCGGGTCGCCGACGCGATAGCCTGCGGTGGGGCCGTAGCCCAATGGCAGGAGGCAAACGGTTTAGGTCCGTTACAGTGCGAGTTCAAATCTCGTCGGCCCCACTCCAAAATCTTGTTCATGTCGGCCGCCGTCCGGCTGCCGGCCGCTAGGCTCCCCGGCGACGGTTGAAGATCGACGCGACGAAGCCTGGGGGATGCGCGACCGTGAGCACACCGACCAACGAACCCAACCCGTTCGGATACGACGGCCCGCCCGCTCCGCCCGGACAGGCACCGCTGCCGGGCCAGTTCGGGGCGGCCGGTGCTCCGGGCCAGGGGTACCCGGCGCTGCCCGAGCAGAGCTACCCGACGGAGACCGCGCCGGCGATCGGCGAGGGGCAGCCGGGGCCGGGTGCGCAGTACGCGCCGGCCGAGCACGGGCAGGGCGGGATGGCCGGGGCTCCGGGAGCGCCGGGGCCGCAGTTCGGGACGGGTGCTCCGGGTGCTCCGGGTGCTCCAGGTGGGTTCGGCGGTCCGGCCGGGCCCGGCGGTCCGGGCGGATTCGGCGGTCCGAACGGCGCGCCGGGGCCGATGCCAGGGCCGGGCGGAATACCGGGGCCGGGGCCGGGGCCGATGCCGCCGCTGTACGGCTACGGATATCCTCCGCCGCGCCCCACGGCGACCAGCGCGGTCGCGATCGTGGCGCTGTGCCTGTTCTGGGTCCCGCTGGCCGGCCTGGTGCTGAGCATCATCGGGATGGTGAAGACCGCCAAGGGCAAGGCGCGCGGCCGCGGCCTGGCCATCACGGCGCTGGTGCTGTCCATCCTGGTGACCGCCGGGGCCGGGATCCTGGGAGGCGTGATCGCCTCGAAGCCCTCGGTGCTGGACCCGGGCTGCACGCGCGGGAAGACGGCGGTGCTGGAGCAGTCGAAGCAGATCGAGGCCGACTCCAACAAGGGCGACCAGAACGCGGTCCAGAACGACCTCACCACGCTCATCAGCGACCTGGCGACGGCCGCGAACGACGCCAAGCGCAGCGACGTGCGCTCGACGGTGCAGGCCGTGCACGACGACTACGCCGCGATCGCCGCCGGGAGCGGCGACCAGACCAAGCTCCAGTCGGACCTGCAGCAGATGGACCACCTCTGCACGTACGGGAAGTAGCCCTCGCGGGAACGCAGAAGCCCGCTGCCGACCGGGATACGGTCGGCGGCGGGCTTTTCGGTGTGTCAGTCCTTCAGACCGTCAGCCCTTCAGCAGCGGCACCAGCGCGCGGAAAGCCCGTCCGCGGTGGCTGATCGCGTCCTTCTCCTGAGGGCTGAGCTCGGCGGTGGTGCGCGTCTCGCCCTCCGGCACGAAGATCGGGTCGTAGCCGAAGCCGCCGTCGCCGCGCGGGGCGCGGATCAGGTGCCCGGTGACGATCCCCTCGACCACATGCTCGGTGCCGTCCGGCTGCACCAGAGCTGCCGCGCAGGTGAAGTTGGCGCCCAGCGCCTCGTCGGGGACGTCCGCGACCTGGTCCAGGACCAGCTGCAGGTTCGCCACGTCGCGGCCGGGGCCGGACGGCAGGTCGCCGAAGCGGCCGGACCAGCGCGCGGACAGCACGCCGGGCATGCCGTTCAGCGCCTCCACGCACAGCCCCGAGTCGTCGGCGACGGCGGGCAGACCGGTGGCGGCGGCCACCGCGCGCGCCTTGATCAGCGCGTTCTCGGCGAAGGTCAGGCCGGTCTCGGGGATCTCCGGCAGAGCCGCGTAGGTCTCGGGGCCGGCGAGTTCGACGTCGGTCAGGCCGGCGGCGAGCAGGATCCGCTCCAGCTCGGTGATCTTCTTGGCGTTGCGGGTGGCGAGGACGATCTGGCGCATGGGCGCCAGTCTAGGTGTAGGTCTGGGGCGCCGCGGTCGGCTCGGGCGCGCTGGGCCGCGCTTGCCCTCACGGCTGCGAGCAGATGTTGCCCATGATCTGGAAGTCCTGCTTCACCGGGCCCTTGTCCGGCGTCTTGCCCTGCTGCGCCTGGCTGTACATCGCCTGCAGATCGGTGGCCAGCTTGGTGATCGGCTGGGTCGCGGCGGGCTTCTTGGTCTGCTGGGCTCCGGCGCGGATCTTCGGGAGTGCACCGGGGATCGCCGCGATGCCCTGCGCCGGGCCCTGCTCCTGCGCGTAGAGGTAGGCGCTGAAGCCGGCCAGCGCGGTCTTGCAGCCGGGGTCGGTCCACAGGGTGTTGAGCGTCTTCAGCGACGAGGCCAGGGCCGAGGGGTCCTGCGAGCTCGGCGCGGCCGGGGCGGAGCTGGCCGGGGCGGAGGGCGCCGAGGAGTCGGTGCCGGCTGAGGAGGGGGCGCCGGTGGTGCCGGTCGCGGAGGTGTCGCCCGCCGGAGTCGAGCTCGCGGCCCCGGGCAGCGGACCGCCCGCGGCCCCCGCCGCGCTCGTCCCGATCGTGCCCTGTGAAGCGCACCCCGCCAGCGCCAGCGTCAGCACGCTCGCGCTCGCTGCCAGTCCCGGTATCACGCTCGCGCGCAGCCGCACGGTCATGGCCCACCCCCCTGTGGAAGACGTTCGGAGCCCCGGCTCGCGCGGGGCTGCCGAACAATATAGGAGGTGGTGACCCGGATTCAGCTCAGCAGGGACTTGACCTGGTGTGAAGCCAGCTCGCGGCAGCCGGCCGCGGCCAGGTCGAGCAGCGCGTCCAGCTCGGCGCGGTCGAAGGGGGCGCCCTCGGCGGTGCCCTGGACCTCGACGAACTTGCCGTCGGCCGTGCACACGACGTTCATGTCGGTCTCGGCGCGGACGTCCTCCTCGTAGCAGAGGTCGAGCATCGGCACGCCGTCGATGATGCCGACGCTGACCGCGGACACCGAGCCGGTCAGCGGCTCCCTGGTGGCCTTGATCATCTTCTTGTCGCGCATCCACGTGACCGCGTCCTGCAGCGCCACGTAGGCGCCGGTGATGGCCGCGGTCCGGGTACCGCCGTCGGCCTGCAGCACGTCGCAGTCCACGATGATGGTGTTCTCGCCCAGCGCCTTGGTGTCCACCACGGCGCGCAGCGCGCGCCCGATGAGCCGGGAGATCTCCTGGGTGCGCCCGCCGACCTTGCCCTTGACCGACTCGCGGTCGCCGCGGGTGTTGGTGGCCCGGGGCAGCATCGCGTACTCGGCGGTGACCCAGCCCTTGCCGCTGCCGCGCAGCCAGCGCGGGACGCCTTCGGTGACGCTGGCGGTGCACAGCACCTTGGTCTGGCCGAACTCGACGAGGACGCTGCCCTCGGGATGGATCGACCACTTGCGGGTCAGGGTGACCGGACGGAGCTGGCCTACTTTGCGGCCGTCGACGCGTGCTGCTGACATGTGTAGACCCTAGCCCACCCCCGGGGCGGGCGTGGCCGGCGGTGCGGGGCGCGCGGCTGGCGGGGGTGGGGTCGGCGTCGTGGCGGCGTGGCGTTGAGCAGCTTCGATACTCGCCGGTGCGCGCCGGAGCGGCCGGGCCGGCCTGGCTGGTCGAGCTGGTGGAGCTGGTCGAGCTAGTCGAGCTGGACGTGCGCCAGCAGCCGCAGCGTCGGCAGGTCAGTGGCCTTGCGCAGCCGGGAGGCCAGGTCCCGGTGGAAGAATTCCTCGACCAGGTGCGGCACGGTCAGCACGATGATCTCGTCGACGACGTACTTGGCCGCGATCTGCTTCAGACCCTCGACCGGCGGCCCGGCCAGCAGCTCGCCGGTGGCCTGCTTGCCGGCGTTCTGGAAGGCCTCGACGGTCGCGGTCATCACCGCGCGGGCGGCGACCACGGCCTCGTTCAGCGGTTCGTCGTGCGAGTCCTCCTCGGCGCCCTTGAAGTTGCCCAGGGCCAGGTCGTCGAGGGTGGCCAGGACCTTGCCGTTCTCCTTGCCGACCGGGACCACGACGATGTAGTTCTCGGCGGCCATGCCCTCCTCGACGTTGTCGGCGTGCAGGCCGACGACGTACTCCAGGTCGTGCTGGTTGATCGTCTTCTCGACGATGAGCATGGTGGTCGGCACGGTCGGGGTCCTTTCCGGTGCTGCTGTTGGTCCCATCATGGTCTCAGATCTGGAACACCGCGCCGGGCGTGGCCAGATTCACCGGTCCCTCGTAGGCGGCCCGGGCGGCGGTGAGGTTGAGCTCGGCGTCGGTCCACGGCGGGATGTGGGTCAGCACCAGGCGCCCGACGCCGCCGGCCGTCGCGCTCTCGCCGGCCTCGCGGCCGTTGAGGTGCAGGCCCACCAGGCCGTCGTCGCGCGGCTCCTGGAACGAGGCCTCGGCCAGCAGCAGGTCGGCACCCTTGGCCAGGTGGTCCAGGGCCTCGCAGGGTCCGGTGTCGCCGGAGTAGACCAGGGTGCGGCCGGCCGCCTCCAGGCGGATCGCGTAGGCCTCCACCGGGTGGTCGACGCGGGTCACGCGGACGGTGAAGGGCCCGGTCTCGAAGCTGTTCCCGGTCGCGCCCTCGGGGGCGCCCTCCAGCACGTTGCGGAAGTCGAAGACCGACTCGCACTCGGCGTCGTCGGTGTCGTAGGCCTTGGCGATCCGCTCCCGGGTCCCGGACGGGCCCCACACCGGCAGCAGCGGCAGCGGCACGCCGCCGGGCCGGTATTTGCGCGCGACGTAGTACCCGCACATGTCGACGCAGTGGTCGGCGTGCAGGTGCGACAGGATCACGGCCTGCAGGTCGTAGACGTCGCCGTACCGCTGCAGCTCGCCGAGCGCGCCGTTGCCGAAGTCGAGCAGGATCCGGTGGCCCTCGTGCTCGACCAGGTAGCTCGAACACGGGTTGCCGGGGCCTCCGAAGGACCCGGAGGAACCGATCACGGTGAGCTTCATGAGGACTCCGCAACTGTGGCATATCGAGGTTCGGTGGCGTCTTGCGGCGCGGCCGGGAGCAGGCCCTGGTGGACGTGGCCGATCTCGGGTCCGAGGAAGCGCTGCCCGATCTGCAGGAACTGGTCCGGGTCGCCGGTGGTGGTGAAGGTGTGCACGGGCTCGGGAAGGTCGCCGGGGCGCATCAAGGCGTTCTCGGCCAGGACGCGGTAGACGTCCTTGGCGGTCTCCTCGGCGCTGTTGATCAGGATGACGTCGTCCCCCATGACGTAGGAGATGACGCCGGTGAGCAGCGGATAGTGGGTGCAGCCCAGGATGAGGGTGTCGACGCCGGCCGCCGCGACCGGGTCGAGGTACTCGTGCGCGACCTTCAGCAGCTCCTCCCCCGCGGTCTCCCCCGCCTCCACGAACTCCACGAAGCGCGGGCACTCCTGCGTGGTGAGCTGGATCTGCGGCGCGGCGGCGAAGGCGTCGACATACGCCATCGAGCGCCGAGTGGAGCGGGTACTGATCACCCCGACGTGCTGGTTCCGGGTGGCGGCCACGGCCAGCCGCACAGCGGGCCGGATCACCTCCACCACCGGGATCTCGTACCGCTCGCGGGCATCCCGCAACACCGCCCCGGAAGCCGAGTTGCACGCGATGACGAGCATCTTCACCCCGGACTCGACGAGCTTGTCCATGCACTCCAGGGCATAAGCACGCACCTGCGCGATGGGGCGCGGCCCATAGGGCTGGCGCGCGGTGTCGCCGAAGTAGCTGACGGCCTCGTGCGGCAACTGGTCCAGCAACGCGCGGACGACGGTCAGCCCGCCGAAGCCGGAGTCGAAGATGCCGATGGGCGCGTCCCGGGATGCCGGGTCGATGAACGGAGGCGGTGGTGCGGCCATGAGGGAAAAGAGTACGGCTCCCCGCGCAGAGCGTCCGCGATTGGGATGGCGGATGTGGCCACTGTCTCAGCGGTGGTTTTGGTCACGGGGCGGTTGACGTGCGACGGAGCGCGGGTGGGGCGGGAGCGGGGTGGGTGGTGGGGGCGCGGAAATTTGCAGCGGTGGGCAGGCCGGGAGGGGGCTGCCGGGGAGGTGGCGGCGGGCGCGGTGGCAAGGGTGCCGGACAGAAGCAGGCGCGGTCAGAGCGGAGGCAAAAGCAAGAGCTGTCGCGGCGGAGGTGCCGGATCCGATGAGAGCAGTGGCAGCCCTAGCCAAGGCGGAAGCAGAAGCAAACGCGGCCGGGCCAGCGAATGTGGCGGCGGCAAGCGCGGCGAAGGTGCCGGATCCGATGAGAGCACCAGCAGGCGCGAAGGAGGCAGCGGGCGCGGTCTAGGCCGAGGCGGCTGGCGCGATAGCTGCGCCGGCGGCCGGAGCTGCGGCAGAAGCGGCGGCCTCGGCTGGCGCGGTCTAGGCCGAGGCGGCTGGCGCGATAGCTGCGGCGGCGGTCGAAGCTGCGGCAGAAACAGCGGCCTCGGCGGGCGCGGGCCAGGCGAGCAGCGCGTCGCAGACCTCGATCAGGCGGCGGCGGAGTGGGGCACCTCGGCGGGCGAACTCCGCCTGCATCGCGGCGTACTCGGCGCGGCCGGCGGGGGTTTCGATGGTGATCGGGGTGTGGCCGAGTTCGGTGAGGTCGTAGGGGCTGGCGCGCATGTCCATTTCGCGGATCTCGGCGGCGAGGGCGAAGCAGTCGGCGATCAGCTCTGAGGGCACGAAGGGGTCCAGTTTGTAGGCCCACTTGTAGATGTCCATGCCGGCGTGGAGGCAGCCGGGCTGCTCGTTGGCGATCTGCTCCTCGCGGGTCGGGCGCAGGGTGTTGAGCGGTTCGGCTTCGGGGGTGAAGAAGCGGTAGGCGTCGTAGTGCGAGCAGCGGATGTTCTGGGTTTCGACGACCTCGTCGGTGCCCTCGGAGCCGAGGCGGAGGCGGCGGGCCGAGTGCCGGATCTGCTCGGGTTCGAGGCGGTAGACCATGGCCCACTCATGGAGGCCGAAGCAGGCCAGGCGGGGTTCGCGGCCGGCCGTCGCGGTGAGGAGCGCACGGATGAACTCCGCGGTGCGGCGGCGGGCTTCGGTGAACTCGGCCGGGTCCAGGGTGACGCCGTCGGGGGTCTCGGTGTAGCCGCGCCAGGACAGGCGCTCGCGCGCAGCGTCGCCGGACAGGGTCACGCCGATGCCGGGGTGCCAGCGCAGGAGGCGCGCGGGGCGGTGCGAGTAGTACGTGAACAGGAAGTCCATCACCGGGTGCGCCTCGTTGTCGGCGCGGCGGCGCAGGTGGGGCTCGGTCCAGGCGGCGACGCGGGTGTGGTGCTCGGCTTCGCGGGCCCGCCAGACGGATTCGGGGAGGACGAGGGGGGTGATGTGCTGCTCGGCCTGGTCCACGCTCACGCTTCGACGGTACCTGGTGCGGTGGGCGGGGCCGAATCGCGATGCGGGCTGAACCAGCGATGGGGGCCGAGCTGCGTTTCGCAGCTCGGCCCAGCGGCTCCTCGGCGACTAGGCCGCCGAGGAGGAAGCGCTGCTCGACGCGCCGGTCGACGTCGGCGAGGCGGGGGCGGTGCTCGACGTGCCGGTCGGCGCTGGGGTGCTCGGCACGCTCGGAGTGTTCGGCACGCTGGGCGTACCCGGGGTGGTCGGCGCGCTCGGCGTCGTCGGGCTGCTCGGCGTGCCCGGAGCGCTCGGCGTACCCGGCGTGCTCGGCGTGCTCGGGCTGCTCGGCGCACCAGACGGCCCCGACCCGTCCGAGCTGGCCGGGGCACTCGGCGTCCCGCTCCCGTCCTGCGAAGCCTGCGACGCGGCCTCCTCCTGCTTCATGATCGCGACGAAGTCCGCGCTCTGGCTGTCCGGGATCGGCGTCACCGTCACCTTCGTGCCCCAGTCGCTGTAGTCGATCTCCCCGGTCATCGAGCCGATCGACGTGCTCTCGGTGAACGTCATCGCGACCGGCAGCCCGTCGGCCCGCAGCCACACGTCGTACGCCAGCTTCGTCACCACGCCCTGGCCCAGGGCGTTGCCGACCACGTCGGCCTGGTCCTGGGTGAGGCCGGTGCGGCCGGCGATGTTCGGGTCGGTGGCGTCCGCGCCGCTCACCGCGCCGGAGTAGTGCACCGTCTGCACGCCGCCGCGCTGCTCGGTGCCGACGGCGTGCAGGTCCTGCGCGGCCGCCAGCAGGGTCAGGCCCTTGGTCGGGGAGGTGTTCTCCAGCACGTCGGCGCCGAAGTTGGCGGTGTTCGGGTCGGCCGCCATGGCCTGCAGGTCCATCTTCATCCACTGCTTGCCGTTCATCTGCGCGGCCAGCAGCGGGTCGTTGCCCATCTGCACGTACATCACGTCGTCGGCGAAGCGCATCGGGAGGGCCTGCGGCTGCGCGCTCGGGTCGCCGGAGCTCATCGCCATCGTGCCCTGCAGCGTCGGGTGCTCGTCGAACGTCGCCACCACGTCGTCGGTCTCCGTGGCGGTCGGCGCCACCAGCACCGTGTGCACCTTCGCGCTCGGGTGCGCGGTGACGGCGCGGGTCGCGGCCTGGATCGCGTCCTTGGCGCTGAGCGAGGACAGCTGCGCGAAGGACTGCGGCGTGCCGTCCGACGCCTGCAGGGAGCAACCGGTGAGCGAGGACGCGGCCACGGCCGCCAGCACGGCGCCGGACCATATCTGCTTGCGGGGCATGTGTTTCCCACCCTTGATCGTGAAAGCTGAAGAGCGGGGGAATCTTAGCTTTGCCGCAGATCAGAGCCGTCGCCGGGGGTCGGGGCAAGATCGCTGATCAGGGAAGTCGATCACGCGGAGCGAGCGGACGGGACGAGAAAGCGGCGGCGACGGCCGAAAAGCCGTCGCAGCCGCCACCTCGAACTCATCAGGCCCAGCACTTCGCAGACCCAGCTGTTCGTCAAGCCCAGCTGTTCATCAAGCCCAGAGCTGCCCCTCGATCCGGTCCTCGGCCTCGTCGAGCGTGCCCTCGTAAGCGCCGGTGGACAGGTACTTCCACCCGCCGTCGGCGACGATGAACGCGATCTCCGCGCCCTCCCCCGCCTCGACGGCCTTGCGCGCGATGCCGAGCGCCGCGTGCAGCGCGCAGCCGGTGGAGATGCCCGCGAAGATGCCCTCGGCCGCCAGCAGCTCCCGGGTGCGGCGCAGCGCGTCGTGCGCGCCGACCGAGAAGCGGGTGGTCAGCACCGACTCGTCGTACAGCTCCGGGACGAAGCCCTCGTCGAGGTTGCGCAGGCCGTAGATCAGCTCGTCGTAGCGCGGCTCGGCGGCGACGATCTGCACGTCCGGCTTCTGCTCGCGCAGGTAGCGGCCGACGCCCATCAACGTGCCGGTGGTGCCCAGGCCCGCCACGAAGTGCGTGATCGTGGGCAGGTCGGCCAGCAGCTCCGGGCCGGTGCCGTGGTAGTGCGCCAGGGCGTTGGCCGGGTTGCCGTACTGGTAGGGCATGACCCAGTCGGGGTGCTCGGCGGCCAGTTCCTTGGCCACCCGGACCGCCTCGTTGGAGCCGCCGGCGGCGTTCGAGGAGATGATCTCGGCGCCGTACATGCGCAGGATCTGCCGGCGCTCCTCGGAAGTGTTCTCCGGCATGACGCAGATCAGCTTGTAGCCCTTGAGCTTGGCGACCATCGCCAGGCCGATGCCGGTGTTGCCGGAAGTCGGCTCCAGGATCGTGTCCCCGGGCTTCAGCCGCCCTTCCTTCTCGGCGGACTCGATCAGCCCCAGGGCGACGCGGTCCTTGACCGAGCCGGTCGGGTTGCGGTCCTCCAGCTTGGCCCACAGCCGCACCTCGGGGGACGGCGAGAGGTGCGGCAGCCCGATCAGCGGGGTGTGGCCCACGGAGTCCAGGAGCGAGTCGTAGCGCATCGTCGGCGCCCTCGTGCTTTTCCCGTGTCCCGCGCCTCAGCCGCCGGCGACGGCGGGCAGCACGGTGACGGCGTCGCCGTCGACCAGCGGGGTCTCCAGGCCGCCGAGGAAGCGCACGTCCTCGTCGTTCTTGTACACGTTGACGAACCGGCGCAGCTGCCCGGCGTCCAGCAGCCGGTCGCCGAGTCCGGGGTGCCGGGCGTCCAGGTCGGTGATCAGGGCGGCGAGGGTGCTGCCCTCGGCCTCGACGCGCTTGGCGCCGTCGGTGTAGGTGCGCAGGATGGTCGGGATCGACACGTTGACGGACATGGCCGGTCATCTCCTCGGGGGAACAGGGCGGAACAGGCGAGCGGGGCGTATGGGAGGCTCCGCGGGGAGGTCGCGCGCGACGGAGGCGGCCCGACCTGGCGGAACGGATGCGGTCGCGGGTTCAGGCGCCCCGGCGACACAGCGCGCTGGCCAGCCGGCCGAAGTCGACATGGCGGCGCGCGACGAGCAGCACCGTCGGATCCATGCCGGGAGAACGCATGCCTCCATGATATTCATCCCGGCCGGACAGTGGACCCCTGTTCCCGAGCGGTGAGATACCCCACTACCGGGAGAAACCGACGGGCCCGCCGACGCCCCGGGTAGGGGTCGGCGGGCCCGTCGCCCGGCTTCGGTCACCGCCGCCGAACGGCTCAGGCGCCCGGCACGCGGTCGGCGCGGTAGCGCTCGATCGCGGCGTTGGTCGAGGAGTCGTGCTCCAGCGGCGCGTCCGTGGACAGCTCGGGCACGATCTTCTTCGCCAGCACCTTGCCGAGTTCGACGCCCCACTGGTCGAAGGAGTCGATGTCCCAGACCGCGCCCTGGACGAACACCTTGTGCTCGTACAGCGCGACCAGCTGGCCCAGGATCGCCGGGGTCAGCCGCTGCGCGGTGACCGTGGTGGTCGGGTGGTTGCCGCGGAAGGTGCGGTGCGGGACCTGCGCGGCCGGCACGCCCTCGGCCTCGACCTGCTCGCGGGTCTTGCCGAAGGCCAGGGCCTCGGTCTGGGCGAAGAAGTTCGCCATCAGCGCGTCGTGCTGCCCGAACGGGTCGGTGCCCTCGATCGGCCGGTCGAAGCCGATGAAATCGGCCGGGATCAGCGCGGTGCCCTGGTGGATCAGCTGGTAGTAGGCGTGCTGGCCGTTGGTGCCCGGGGTGCCCCAGACGACCGGGCCGGTCTCCCACTGCACCGGCTCACCGTCGCGCCGCGTCGACTTGCCGTTGGACTCCATGTCCAGCTGCTGCAGGTACGCGGTGAACTTCGACAGGTAGTGCGAGTACGGCAGGACGGCGAGCGTCTGCGCGTCCCAGAAGTTGCGGTACCAGACCCCGATCAGGCCCAGCAGCAGCGGCAGGTTCTGCTCCGGCGGCGCGGTGCGGAAGTGCTCGTCGATGGTGTGGAAGCCCTGGAGCATCTCCTCGAAGCGCTCCGGGCCGATGGCGATCATCAGCGACAGGCCGATGGCCGAGTCGTAGGAGTAGCGGCCGCCGACCCAGTCCCAGAACCCGAACATGTTGTCGGTGTCGATGCCGAAGGCGGCGACACCCTCGGCGTTGGTGGACACCGCGACGAAGTGCTTGGCGACGGCGGACTCGTCGCTGCCGAGGCCGGCCAGGAGCCACTTCTTCGCGGAGGTGGCGTTGGTGACGGTCTCGACCGTGGTGAAGGTCTTGGAGGAGACGATGAACAGCGTCTCGGCCGGGTCCAGGTCGTGCGTGGCCTCGTACAGGTCGGCGCCGTCGACGTTGGAGACGAAGCGGAACTGCATGTCGCGCATGCTGTAGGGCTTCAGCGCCTCGTAGGCCATCGCCGGGCCCAGGTCCGAGCCGCCGATGCCGATGTTGACGACGGTCTTGATGCGCTTGCCGGTGGCGCCGGTCCACTCCCCGCCGCGCACGCGGGCGGAGAAAGCCGCCATCCGGTGCAGCACCTCGTGCACCTCGGGCACCACGTCGGCGCCGTCGACCTCGATGCGCTCGGTTTCCGGGGCGCGCAGCGCGACGTGCAGCACGGCGCGGTCCTCGGTGAGGTTGATCTTCTCGCCGCGGAACATCCGGTCCCGCAGCTCGAACACCCCGCGCTCGCGCGCCAGGTCCAGCAGCAGCCGCAGGGTCTCGTCGGTGACCAGCTGCTTGGAGTAGTCCACCGACAGGTCCCCGGCCTGCGCGAAGTAGCGCTCGGCGCGGCCCGGGTCGGTCTTGAACAGCTCGCGCAGGTTCACCCGGTCGAACTCCGCGTGGTGCGCCTCCAGCGCCTTCCACTGCGGCAGATCGGTGAGTTTCTCGGTCATCGGCGTCCTCCTAGCGACGTGCTGTATCGGCGTGAAAACCCTATCGCCGCGCCGGGCGCGTGGCCTGGCCAGTGCGGTGAACGCCGTGGACCGAGGAGATGATTCCGGTATGACGAGGATCGGAAATCGCGATGCACGCCTGGCCGAGGCGGTGGCCCTGCGCACCGCCGGGGAACCCGAGCAGGCGCGGCAGTTGCTGGTCGCGCTGAGCACCGAGTTCCCTGCCGACGCCGAGGTCGCTTATCAGACCGCGTGGGTCCACGACGTGCTCGGACTGGAGGTCGAGGCGGTGCCGTTCTACGAGCGCGCACTCGCCGGTGCGGGGCTGTCGAGCGACGACCGGCGCGGGGCACTGCTTGGGTACGGCAGCACCCTGCGAGGACTCGGCCGGTATCCGGAGGCCGTCGAGGCGTTCCGGCGCGGGCTCGCGGAGTTCCCCGAAGACAACGCCCTGCGGACGTTCTGCGCGATGGCGCTCTACAACGTCGGCGAACACCACGAGGCGACACGGAACCTGCTTTTGCTGCTGGCGATGACCACCAGCGACCCCGACATCCAGCGCTACCGCCGCGCCATCGAGCACTACGCGAAGGACCTGGACGCCGTCGAGTAGCAAGATCGCGCAGGTCGCGGCACACCCTGTGCCGAAACTGTGCACGGCCTGTAACAACGCCGACCCCCGGCGTCCTGGTGCCTATGCTGAAGCCGTGACCAGCATTCTCGTCGTCGAGGACGAACCGACCCTCGCCGAGGCGATCGCGGCCCGCCTGCGCGCCGAAGGCTTCGCCACCCACCTGGCCGGCGACGGCCCGGCCGCGGTGCGCACGGCCCAGGAGCACCTGCCGGACCTGATCGTGCTGGACGTCATGCTCCCGGGCTTCGACGGCCTGGAGGTGTGCCGCCGGATCCAGGCCGAGCGGGCCGTCCCGGTGCTCATGGTCACCGCCCGCGACGACGAGAGCGACCTGATCGAGGGCCTGCGCACCGGCGCCGACGACTATCTGACCAAGCCGTTCTCTATGCGCGAGCTGATCGCGCGGGTGCACGCGCTGCTGCGGCGGGTGGAGCGCGCCGCGGAGATCGGGGCCGGCGGCGGCGCCGAGAGCACCGGTACCAGCAACGTCATCCCCATCGGGACCGGCTTCGGACCGGGCACGGCCGCCGCCGCCCGCACCCCGCGGCCGCTGCGCTTCATGGCCATCGGCACCAGCGCCGGCGCGCGGATGCTGGAGATCGACCCGGCGCAGCGCCGGGTGCGGATCGGGGCCGGGCGCTCGCAGGACGAGGCGCACCTGACCCCCACCGAGTTCGACCTGCTCGCCTGTCTGGCGGGGCAGCCGCGCACCGTGCTCACCCGGGAGAAGCTGCTGGCCGAGGTGTGGGACTGGCTGGACGCCTCCGGCACCCGCACCGTCGACAGCCACGTGAAGGCCGTGCGCCGCAAGATCGGCGCGGACTGGATCCGCACCGTGCACGGCGTCGGCTACGCGCTGGAGGCCGAGCCGGTCCTCGGCGACACCAGCCTGGAGGCGGCCGGACGATGAACTCCCGCGTCTCGCTGCGCTTCGGCACCCGCGTCACCACGCTGAACGCCGCCTCGCGCAAGGTCGGCGGCACGGTCGTGGACCGCGCCCGCGAAGTGCGCCCGCTGGACCGCTTCCACAGCATCAAGGTCAAGCTCGGCGTGCTGGTCGTGGCCTCGGTGTCGGTGGTCGGCGTGTTCACCGCGATCGGGGTCTCGGCCGGCATCCAGGCCCGGTACGTGGTCAGCGTCGCGGTGATCCTGTCGCTGGGCGTCACGCAGATCCTGGCGCACGGCATGACCAGCCCGCTGCGCTCGATGGCCGACGCCGTCTCGCGCATCGCCCGCGGCGACTACAGCCGCCGCGTCACCACCTCCAACTCCCGGGACGAGGTCGGGCAGCTGGCGACCGCGTTCAACCTGATGGCGGCCGACCTGGAGGCCGTGGACCGGCAGCGCAAGGAGCTGATCGCGAACGTCTCGCACGAGCTGCGCACGCCGATCTCGGCGCTGCGCGCGGTGCTGGAGAACGTCGTCGACGGCGTCACCGAGCCGGATCCGCCGACCATGCGGCTCGCGCTGGAGCAGGCCGAGCGGCTGGGCCGGCTGGTCAGCACCCTGCTGGACCTGTCCCGGATCGACGCCGGGGCGGTCGAGCTGGACCGCGAGGACGTGGCGCTGGAGGAGTTCCTGGCCACCGTGGCCCGCGAGGCCACGGTCTCGATGCTGACCCGGGATTCGTCGCCCGGCGCCGACCGGCGCCCCTACACGGTCGTGGACGTGGTCCCGGCCGAGCTCACCGTGCGCGCCGACCGCGAGCGCCTGCACCAGGTCGCGGCCAACCTGCTGGACAACGCGGTCCGGCACTCGCCGCCCGGCGGCCGGGTGACGCTGCGGGCCCGGCGGCTGGAGGAGGGCGGGGTCCGCGTCGAGGTCTGCGACCAGGGCCCCGGCATCCCGCAGGGCGAGCGGGTCCGGGTCTTCGACCGGTTCGACCGCGGCTCGCGGCAGGCCGCGGACGGCGGCACCGGGCTGGGGCTGGCGATCGCGCGCTGGGTGGTGGATCTGCACGGCGGACGGATCTCGGTGGCCGAGCCGGTCGTGCCGGTCGTGCCGGCGGCCGCCGGCGATTCCAGTGCCGCCGCCCCGTCCGGCCATCCGGTGGCCGTCGGCGCGCAACCCGGATGTGTCATCCGCGTCGATCTGCCGTAACCGGACCGGTGAGCACAACGCACTAATGTGCGGCCCGCGTGTGAATCTGGTCACTCCTGACCACCGCGTTGCCACCTGTCCCTAGTCACATGGAGGGATTTTCCCCGCACGGCGGTGTGATCAGTGCCTCGAACCCGGGGCGCGACTGCAATAAAGCCCCACATCGGCGTAGCCTGGATGACCGCTATACGTCTACGGCCGGAGCCGGTCGTAGCCGCTGTGCACTCCTATACGCACCCACGCGGAAGAGGGCGGAAACCGCCGTGTCGCCACAGCCGTCGCAGCAGGCAACCACCGATCAGACTGCCGGTACTCCGGGCTCCACGCCGGGGCACACCCTGGCCGAGTTCGGCCCGAACGAGTGGCTGGTGGACGAGATCTACCAGCAGTTCCTGCGCGACCCCGAAAGCGTGGACCGCGCGTGGTGGGACTTCTTCAACGACTACCAGCCCACGGACAGCTCTGCCGCCGCGCAGGCTCTTGCCCCCGTTGCGAAGGTTGATAACCCCGAAGTGACTGTGACCTCCGACACATCGGCCCCTGCCCAAGCCGCTGCTCCCGCCGCGCCGACCGCTCCGGCGGCGGTGCCGGCCCCGGCGCAGGCCCCCGCCCAGGCGGCGGCCGCCGCCCCGGCGGCCCCGGCCGCCCCGGCTCCGACCGCCCCGGTCCAGGTCCCGCGGGACGCGGCGACCACCGCCGCCCCGGCCCCGGCCGGCGGCAGCGCGGGCACCACCACGGCGGTCCTGAAGGGCCCGGCGGCCCGCGTGGTCACCAACATGGAGGCCTCGCTGGAGGTCCCCACCGCGACCAGCGTGCGCGCCGTCCCGGCCAAGCTGCTGATCGACAACCGCATCGTGATCAACAACCACCTGAAGCGGGCCCGCGGCGGCAAGGTCTCCTTCACCCACATCATCGGCTACGCCCTGGCGCAGGCGCTCAAGGCGATGCCGGAGATGAACCGCTCCTACACCACGGAGAACGGCAAGCCCGCGGTCGTCACCCCGGCGCACGTCAACGTGGGCCTGGCCATCGACCAGGTGAAGCCGGACGGCACCCGGCAGCTGCTGGTGCCCTCCATCAAGGGCGCCGAGCTCATGGACTTCCGCGAGTTCTGGCAGGCGTACGAGGACGTGGTCCGCCGCGCCCGGAACAACAAGCTCACCCCGGACGACTTCGCCGGCACCACGATCTCGCTGACCAACCCGGGCACCATCGGCACCGTGCACTCCGTGCCGCGCCTGATGAAGGGCCAGGGCGCGATCCTGGGCGTCGGGGCCATGGAGTACCCGGCCGAGTACCAGGGCACCAGCGAGGAGACGCTGTCCCGGCTGGCGGTCAGCAAGGTCATGACCCTGACCTCGACCTACGACCACCGGATCATCCAGGGCGCGCAGTCCGGCGACTTCCTGCGGATCATCCACCAGCTGCTGCTGGGCGAGGACGGCTTCTACGACAAGCTCTTCGAGTCGCTGCGCATCCCCTACGAGCCGGTCCGCTGGATCCAGGACATCTCGGCCTCGCACGAGGACGACATCAACAAGACCGCGCGCGTGCAGGAGCTCATCGAGTCCTACCGCACCCGCGGCCACCTGATGGCCGACACCGACCCGCTGGAGTACAAGCAGCGCCGGCACCCGGACCTGGACGTGGTCAGCCACGGCCTGACCCTGTGGGACCTGGAGCGCGAGTTCGCCACCGGCGGCTTCGGCGGCAAGAAGATCATGAAGCTGCGCGACGTGCTCGGCGTGCTGCGCGACTCCTACTGCCGCACCATCGGCATCGAGTACATGCACATCCAGTCCCCGGACGAGCGCAAGTGGATCCAGAACCGGGTGGAGCACGGCTACGCCAAGCCGGACCGCACCGAGCAGCTGCGGATCCTGGAGCGCCTGAACGCCGCCGAGGCCTTCGAGACCTTCCTGCAGGTCAAGTTCATGGGCCAGAAGCGGTTCTCGCTGGAGGGCGGCGAGTCGGCGATCCCGCTGCTCGGCGAGATCCTGGCCGACGCCGCGCGCTCGGGCCTGGACGAGGTCGCGATCGGCATGGCCCACCGCGGCCGGCTCAACGTGCTGACGAACATCGTCGGCAAGGAGTACGCCGAGGTCTTCCGCGAGTTCGAGGGCAACCTGGACCCCAAGAGCATGCACGGCTCCGGCGACGTGAAGTACCACCTGGGCGCCTCGGGCTCGTTCACCGCGCTGGACGGCTCGGAGATCGCGGTGACCCTGGCCGCGAACCCCTCGCACCTGGAGACCGTGGACCCGGTCCTGGAGGGCATCGTCCGCGCCAAGCAGGACATCATCGACAAGGCCTCGGCCGGCTTCACCGTGCTGCCGCTGCTGATCCACGGCGACGCCGCGTTCGCCGGGCAGGGCGTGGTGGCCGAGACGCTGAACCTGTCGCAGCTGCGCGGCTACCGCACCGGCGGCACCGTGCACCTGGTGATCAACAACCAGGTCGGCTTCACCACCTCGCCGGCCGCCTCGCGCTCCTCGATCTACGCCACCGACGTGGCCCGGATGATCGAGGCGCCGATCTTCCACGTGAACGGCGACGACCCCGAGGCCTGCGTGCGGGTCGCGCAGCTGGCCTTCGACTACCGCCAGGCGTTCAACAAGGACGTCGTCATCGACATGATCTGCTACCGCCGCCGCGGCCACAACGAGGGCGACGACCCGTCGATGACGCAGCCGCTGATGTACAACCTCATCGAGGCCAAGCGCAGCGTCCGCAAGCTCTACACCGAGGGCCTGATCGGCCGCGGCGACATCACCCTGGAAGAGGCCGAGGAGGCCCTGCGCAACTACCAGGGCCAGCTGGAGCGGGTGTTCGCGGAGACCAAGGAGGTCTCCAAGGCCCCGGTCTCGGCGACCTTCGCCGTGGACGTGCAGCCCTACCCGGCGCAGGTGGACACCGCGATCAGCGAGCAGACCGTCAAGGTCATCGCCGACTCGCAGGTCTCGCTGCCCGACGGCTTCACCCCGCACCCGAAGGTGCTGCAGCCGCTGCAGAAGCGCGCGCAGATGATCACCGACGACCGGATCGACTGGGGCATGGGCGAGACCCTGGCCTTCGGCTCGCTGCTGATGGAGGGCGTCCCGGTCCGGCTGGCCGGCCAGGACTCCCGGCGCGGCACCTTCGTGCAGCGCCAGCACGTGCTGGTGGACCGGGAGAACGCCACCGAGTACACCCCGCTGTCGAACCTGACCCCGGACCAGGCCAAGTACACGGTCTACGACTCGCTGCTGAGCGAGTACGCGGCCCTGGGCTTCGAGTACGGCTACTCGGTGGCCCGCACGAACGCCCTGGTGCTGTGGGAGGCGCAGTTCGGCGACTTCGTCAACGGCGCGCAGTCGGTCATCGACGAGTACATCTCCAGCGGCGAGCAGAAGTGGGGCCAGCGCTCCGGCGTGGTGCTGCTGCTGCCGCACGGCTACGAGGGCCAGGGCCCGGACCACTCCTCGGCCCGCCCCGAGCGCTTCCTGCAGATGTGCGCGCAGAACAACATGACCGTGGCGATGCCCTCGAACCCGGCGTCCTACTTCCACCTGCTGCGCTGGCAGGCGCACAACCCGGCGCACAAGCCGCTGGTGGTGTTCACGCCGAAGTCGATGCTGCGCCTGAAGGACGCGGTCTCGCCGGTGGCGGACTTCACCTCCGGCCGCTTCGAGCCGGTGCTGCCGGACGTCACGGTCGACCCGGCCGGCGTGCGCCGCGTGCTGCTGGTCTCCGGCAAGCTCTACTGGGAGCTGGCGGCCAAGCGGGCCAAGGCGGGCATCACCGACACCGCGGTCATCCGGGTGGAGCGGCTGCACCCGCTGCCGGCCGCCGAGATCGCCGCGGCGCTGGCGAGTTACAGCCCGGACGTGGACGTGCGCTGGGTCCAGGAGGAGCCGGCCAACCAGGGCGTGTGGCCGTTCGTGGCGATGAACCTGCCGGCCGCCCTGGGCCGCGGCCTGACGGTGGTCTCGCGGGCCGCCGCCTCGTCCCCGGCGGTGGGGTCGGGCAAGCGCCACGCGGTGGAGCAGGCCCAGCTGGTCGAGGACGCCTTCACCGGCTGACCTGGCCGATCTCTGGCACGACATACGGGGTGGGATCCGCGCTTCGGCGTGGGTCCCACCCTTTTGCATAGCAACTCAGAGCTCTTTCATAGTGAACGGGTAAAGCATGTACTTCACGGACCGCGGTATCGAGGAACTGGAGAAGCGCCGGGGGGACGAGGAGGTGTCGCTGGCGTGGCTCGCCGAGCAGCTGCGCACCTTCACCGACCTGAACCCGGAGTTCGAGGCGGCGGTGGACCGGCTGGCCACCTGGCTGGCGCGGCTGGACGACGACGAGGACTGAGCAGCCTTCAGATGCCGTGTTCGTCCTGGTCAGGCCGGGGTACTTGCCCTCGGGGGCAACGCGATATATCGTCTCCTACAGAGACGCGATACATCGTGAAAGGGCCCTGGTGATGACGAGACACGAGCTGAGCGGGCCGGACCGGCTCGCCTTCGAGGGGATCCACCGGCTGAAAGTCGTCACCACCTCGGGCAAGGTCGACGTGGTGGGGGCCGGCGAGGACGGCGCGGCGGTGGTGGACGTGACCCGGGTCAAGGGCGAGGAGCCCCTGGTGGTCGCGGACGAGGACGGCGAGCTGACGGTCCGGCACGGCGAGTTCCGGCCGAACGTGCTCGGCTGGCTGATGCACGGCCGCAGGATCGAGGCCGACATCTCGATCCAGGTGCCGCCGGACTGCCTGGTGGACGTCACGGTGGTCTCCGGGCCGCTGGTGGTGTCGAACCTGCACGAGCGGACCCGGGTCCAGGGCGTGTCCGGCGAGATCACGCTGGCGCAGCTGCACGGGCCCACCGACGTCAAGACGGTCTCCGGGGCGATCACCGCGGAGAGCGTCACCGACGACCTGAGCGCGCACACCGTCTCCGGGCCGATCACCGTTATCGCCCTGGGCTCGCAGAACACGATCAAGGCCGGCACCACGTCGGGCGCGATCACCGTGGACCTGGAGGACGGCACCGACGCCCCGCGCCTGGAGCTGAACGTGGTCTCCGGCCAGGTGATAGTCCGCGCGCCGGCGGACGCCAACCTGGAGGTGGACATGTCCACCATGAGCGGCCGGACCGTCACCACCTTCGACGGGCTGGACTCCGCGGCGCTGTTCGGCAACAAGCAGATCCCCTTCACCAAGCCGCGACAGCTGTCCGGACGCCTGGGGACCGGGCAGGGACGTCTGAAGGCCAGAGCGGTGTCCGGTGACATGACGCTGCTGAGAAGGGCAGTCGACCCCGAGACGAAGTTCTCGGTGGACGGCGAAGATGGAGAGGATCGTTAGATGGCACCCGTCTTCGGACACGGACGGCTGCGGCTGTACCTGTTGAAGCTGCTCGCCGAGAGCCCCAAGCACGGGTACGAGATCATCCAGCAGCTCAAGGAGCGGTTCCAGGGCCTGTACGCGCCCAGCGCCGGCACGGTGTACCCGCGCCTGTCGCGGCTGGAGAGCGAAGGCCTGATCCGGCACGAGACCGACGAGCGCGGCCGCAAGGTGTACCACATCACCGACGCCGGCCGCACCGAGCTCGCCGCGCGCGCCGACGACATGGACGCGCTGGAGACCGAGATCCGCGAGTCGGTCAGCAGCCTGGCCGAGGAGATCCGCGACGAGGTCAAGGAGTCGGCGCGGCACATCCAGGAGGAGCTGCGCGCCGAGGCGGCCGAGGCTCGTACCGAGGCCCGCACGGACTCCGCGAAGGGCCGCGGCGGCGCCGCGCACGCCCCGGCGCATCCTCCGGCGGACCGCTCGCAGTGGGGCAAGGACGAGTGGCGCGACTGGAAGCGTGCGCAGAACGACTGGAAGGAACAGTGGAAGGACCAGTGGGCCGCGCAGTGGCGCGA
The DNA here is from genome assembly GCF_041261445.1 of Catenulispora sp. EB89. Classification (NCBI taxonomy): domain Bacteria; kingdom Bacillati; phylum Actinomycetota; class Actinomycetes; order Catenulisporales; family Catenulisporaceae; genus Catenulispora; species Catenulispora sp. EB89. Next base: position 44,151 of record NZ_JBGCCU010000023.1, on the reverse strand, counting down.
GCACTGGCAGGACGAGGCCTCGCGCTGGCAGCGCTTCGCGCAGGACAGCGTGGACGACTGGACCGGGCGGCGCTCGCGCGACCGGGCGGACCGGGAGCAGCTGGACGAGCTGCGGGCCACGTTCATGCGGTTCCGGGACGAGGTGCGGACGATGGCCCGGGAGCACCGGGACGACATCCCGGTGTCGCAGGACCAGCTGAACGCCGCGCGCGAGGTGCTGGAGCGCGCGGCACGGGAGCTGCGGGACATCTTCCGGGGCTGATACAGGACGAGCCGGGACCGGTCTGGGCTCCATGAGCTGACCGGTTCGGTTTGAGGGGGATGACGGCGCGTGCCGTGGGCTTGGGTCCACGGCACGCGCCGTCAGCGTCTTGCGGCATCATGGGGCCTGGGAGGGAGCCGCTGTGGTCGCTGGATTGATCGACGCTTTGCACTTCGCGCACCCTGACGACGTCGCGGCGGTGCTGCACGGCATCGGCGACGCGCAGGTGGCTGAAGGGATCGCGCAGGCTTCGCTTCCTCTGTCCGCGGCGGTCAGCGATTTCGTGCTCGGACAACCTCCTTCCGCCGCGGCCGCCGCTGCCGCCGCGCTGGCCCGGAAGGCGCTGGCCGACGAGACCGTGGCCGACCCGGACGCCGTGCTGCGCGCACTCCTCCGTATGGCGGATCCGGCGGTCGACGAGGTGCTGGTCCGGACCGCGGGGAAGCGGTCGCGGGCCTGGATCCTGGCCGCGCTGGTGCGGGACCGGCGCGGGGCGGAGGGCCGGCCGGTCATCGCGCCGGGCGTGAAGAAGTTCCTGCGGAACCAGCTGGCGCGCACCGAGCGGCGGCACGCCGACCGGCACTCGCCGATGCCGGCGCGGATCGAGACCGACCTGACGGTGGCCGCGTGCTCCGCGGACGACATCGGGCTGGCGCTCACGGCGCTGCCGCTGGCCGTGCACCTGCGGCAGGTGGCCGCCGTGGTGCGGGGGCTGCGGACGCTGCGCGACGCCGGGATGCTGGCCGACGTGTGGCAGGACGAGCTGCGCGAGCGGGTCACCACGGTCCTGGCGGCCGGGGCGTCGTACTACGCGCCGTGGTGGGAGACGGTGCTCGCCTTCGGGGACACCGGCGACGACGCGGAGCTGGACAAGGCGCCGCGGCCGCTGCGCCTCGACAGCCTGCCGCCGGCCGAGGAGGCGGACTCCTGGACCGCGCCGAACACCGGGTCGCAGCACTACGCGATGCCGTGGGACGCGGTGTTGGCGTACGCGTCGGTGGTCGGCACCGGCGAGGAGTGGACGCAGGCCGGGCAGGCGACGTCGCGCGGCCTGGACGAGGCGGCGGCGCGCGAGGACGTGCCGGGGGACGTGCGGGAGCTGTTCGAGGCGCGGTATCCGCGTGCGGTGTTCTGGGCGGCGCGGCCGGATGTGGAGACGGTGCTGCGGGCGCACGCGGCGGCCGGGGCGCTGAACCCGGCGACGCGCCACTTCGCGACCCGCGAGCTGCTGCGCCGCGGCCTGCTGCACGGCTCGCTGAACGCGACGGAGGCGGTGGCGCACGCGGCCCCGGCGGCGGACGTGCTGGCCCTGGCGCTGCCCACGCCGCCGGGCCTGGCGGAGTACTACACGGCGAAGGGCAAGAACGGCTTCGCGCCGCACTTCGTCACCATCCCGCCGCAGGCCGAGGAGCGGTACCAGGCGGAGCTGCGTGCGGCGGTCGCCGAGGCGATCGGGCCGGACGCGGGGCGCTGGCTCCGGGTGCTGACGCGGGTCGCGGCGTGGGAGGGCAGCCTGGGCGGGCTGCTGGAGGCGGTGGACGCCGGGGCGCCGCTGCCGGCCCGGCGTGCCGGGCGGTGGCCGCGGGGGGTGGATCCGGCGGCGGTGTTGTTGGAGGTGGCGCCTGCGGGGGTGGTCGGGGCACTGGTGGAGGCGGCGGGGTTCGGCGGTGCTGAGGCGCCAGCCGGCACAGATCGACCGGCCGCGGAGCCGGTGCGATCATCCGACCCCGAAGTACGCGCCCTGATCGGCGTCCTCACCCGCGTCCTGGACCGCGGCCCCGAGCCCCGCTGGCTGCTGGACCTCGCGATCGGCCCGCACGGGACCCCGGCCATGCGGCTGGCCGCGGCGCGGAATCCGGCGGCGTCGGTCGGCACGCTGTGGCGCCTGGCCGACCGCGAGCCCGCGGAGCCCGGGGTGCTGGCGGCGGTGTATCAGCACCCGCTGGCCTCGCTGGAGCTGCGGATCGCGGTGGTGGTGCGTTCCGAGGCCGTCGGCGGCATCTACCCCGCGCTCGTGCAGCGCCTGGTGACCCGCTACGCCGAGCCCGCGCTGTTGCAGCCGGCCCTGGAGTCGCACGACCCGGAGTTGCTGCACGCCGTCCTCCGGCGCAGCAACCGCTCGCTGCAGACCGACCGCCGCATCGTCGCCTACGCGCGCCTGGCCGCGGCCGCCGGGCCGGAGCCGGTGTGGGCGCTGGAACTGGAGCGTGCCGGGAGTCTGGAGAAGATGCACGAGGCGGTGCGTGACTCGATGAGCGAGCACAGCGACGAGCCTCTGCGCGCGGCGGCGACCGGCATCGCGCGGCCGGATCCGGAGCGGGTGATCGCGCTGTGGGACGCCGGGTTCCAGCCCACGCGTCCGGTCACCGCCGACCTGGTCCGCCGGCATCTCGAAGGCCGCCCCGAGCGCTGGATGCGGCTCGCCGAGGACGGGGTCACGCTCCACGGCCTGCTCGCGGAGTTCGAGGGCATCACATCTGAGTACGCCGGCCAGCACCTGCCGCAGCCACGTCAGAGCTCCGACATGCCCGCGCCCCACACCCCGCGCGAGCCCAGGCCCCGCCTGAGCCAGACCCCGAGCCTGCTCCCGCCCCTCCCCCGCAGCGAGCCCCCGAAGCCGCCGGCCCCGTGAGCACTCCGACTCGTGCAATGGGCAACAGCCCAATCGGTTCGACCGACGGGCCGCGACATAGAAGACTTGTATCAGGCCGCAGTACCGCGCAGGAGGACGCCGCATGAAGACCGACGAGTCGGGCCGCCGCTCGCGCCGCCTGCCGGTCAGCGCCACCGACCGCAAGGCGCTGGCGGCGTGGCAGCCGGCCGAGCCGGCGACGATCGCCGAGGCCGTGCGGCTGAAGGAGGCGGCGCTCGTCGACTTCGGCATGGAGTCCTCGGCGGTGGCCGGGTGGATCTACTCCAAGTGCACGCACCAGATACCGACCACCGCCATCGACAGCGCGGCGGTGATGGCCGCCGGGGACGGCACCTGCCTGCTGCTGTTCAACCCGGACTTCTTCGTCGAGCTGGGGCTGGACGGGGTGAAGTTCGTGCTCTTCCACGAGGCGCGGCACCTGATCCAGCGGCACCTGTTCACCGAACCGGAGCTGCGCGAGGACCCGGTCTTCGACATCGCCATCGAGAGCACCATCAACCACGTCGCGCTGACCCGGCTGCGGCGGGACGCGCTGCCGGTGGTGGACGGCAAGCCGACCGGCGTGGACCCGCGCAAGATCTTCGCGAGCTACCGCGCGGACCTGACGGCGCAGGGCCTGAACCCGTTCCCGTACGAGGAGTTCATCCGCACCGACATGGGCTGCTACACCGAGCTGCGCCGGATGAAGCACCCGCCGAGCCCGCCGCCGATCTGCGTCCACGAGATCCTGCAGGAGCTGCAGGACGAGCTCGCCGACGCCGAGACCATCGAGCGGATCGGCAACGAGGTGCTGGCGAACGTGCTGCTGGCCGCCAAGCGCGGGGTGCGCGCGGCGCGCTCGGAGCTGCTGGACCTCATCGACCGCACTGACGGTGCCACCGACCGGCTCGCCAAGCTGTGGGGCGACCTGGGCGCCGGGATGATCCGCGGCCAGACGCAGAAGACCCGGCGGGTGGACTGGTGGCAGCGCTGGCTGGTGGACGTGCTGGCCTCCAAGCTGGCCGAGGGCGAGCGCCTGGTCTACCCGAAGAAGCGCGGGGCGGTGCTGGCCGCGCTCGGCGAGGACCCGATGCTGTCCCGGCGCGGGCCGGAGCGGCAGCGGGTGGTGGCGATCGCCGTGGACGCCTCCGGGTCGATGCCGCCGCCGGTGGTGGACTGGGTCGCCTCGCTGGTCGGGCAGCTGGACGGGGTCGAGGCGCACTGGCTGTCCTTCGACGCCGAGGTGGTGCCGTTCGCCCCGGGCGACCCGCTGGTCGGCGGCGGCGGGACCAGCTTCCAGGCGGTCGCCGACTACCTGGAGGGGCGCGCGCCGTCGGCGCGGACCGGGGAGCCGTTCGACGAGACGCTGGACGCCGTCATCATGGTGACCGACGGCATCGCCCCGCCCATCACGCCGGCCGAGCCCGACAAGTGGATCTGGCTGATCACCGAGCACGGCGACGACTGGCCCGAAGGGCACACACCGCAGATGGCCTGTCACAAGGTACGAACGGGGGACCGTTGAGCGAGCACACCACCGGCCAGACCGCCTGGGCGCCGGACGAGGAGCAGTTCACCGCCGGGTACGGCGGCGACCAGCTGCCGCGGCAGAGCGGGGGCGCCGGAGCGGGCGGCGCGGCCGGAAGCGCAGGGGCCGCCGGAGCCGCCGGGTCCGCCGGAGCCGCCGCGGGCCGGGCCGCCGCCCGGCCGTCGGCCCTGGAGGCGTTCATCGACGCGATGATCGACCTGGGCCAGACCGGGCAGATCTTCGGCGAGCACGGCATCGGCAAGACCGCGACGTTCGCCGCGCACATCAAGCAGGCTTACGACGACACCGAGCTGGTCTACGTCCCGGCCGCCAACCTGGCCCCCGACGACCTGCTGGTGAATGCCCCGGTCCGGGACCCGCGCACCGGCGAGCTGGTGCTCCGGCAGCTGGTGATGCGCCAGCTCAAGCCGGGCCGGCGGTTCGTGCTGCTGATCGACGACTCGCTGCAGGCGGGCCCGGCGATCCAGTCGCAGCTGATGCAGATCGCCTGCAACTGGACCCTCGGCGAGCACGACCTGCGCGCGCTGGGCTGCATCGGCGTCTTCCTGGCCGACAACGAGTCGCTGGCCGAGACCGCGGCCCGCCGCAGCGACTTCGCGATCCTGGACCGGATGGTCACCATCAGGGTGACGGCGAACGACACCGCGTGGCGCGACGCGCTGCGCCGCAAGTTCGGCCAGTTCGACCTGACCGGCGTGTTCCGCGTCTGGGCGGCGCAGCCCCCGGAGATCCGCCGCCTGCTCTCGCCGCGCACGCTGGAGCACATCCTGGCCAACGCCGCCGAGGGGTTCCCGCTGATCTGGGGCCTGCCGCTGCTCAACGGCACCCGGCTGCGGCTGGCGCTGCCGCCGGCCGAGGGTACGCGGGCCCAGGAGGCGGACCGCACCGCGGAGATCCTGGACGCGATCGCCGGGGCGCTGAACGTCCCGAACCGCTCGACGATCGCCGACCCGGTGCGCCGGCTGGTGCGCGCGGCGTTGAAGAACCGGTGGTGCGTGCTGGTGCAGGGCCCGCCCGGCTGCGGCAAGACCGAGGTGGTCAGGACGCTGATCCAGGAGGTGCTGCGCCGCGACCCGCTGTACTTCTCACTGCCGGTGACCAACGTCGAGGACCTGTGCGCCCCGGTGCCCTCCCCCGACGGCACCCTGGACAACCTGCTGGCCGCGGGCTTCACCGGCGACGAGCCCAAGGCCGTGGTGTGGGACGAGTACAACCGGCCGAAGGACAAGGCGGCGTTCGCCCGGCTGATGGAGATCACGCAGGAGTGGTCGGTGGCGGGGCGTCCGATCCGCGGCCTGCGGGCGCAGATCGCGTTGCAGAACCCGCCGTACCACGTGGGCCGCAAGCTGCTGGTCTCGCGCAACAACATCGCGCAGGCCTCCCGCTTCACCGCCTCGCTGGACATCACGCCGGAGGACATCCCGGCGAACGAGTGGCTGATCGCCAAGTACGGGCCGGTCGCCGAGACCGTCCTGGAGTGGTGGAAGAACGACATCGACGACGAGGGCCGCGCCTGGATCACCAAGCGCACCCTGGAGCGCCTGATCCGCCTGCACGGCCGCGGCCTGCCGCTGCAGCAGGGGCTGGTGTACCTCGGCGACGGCGAGTACGCGCCGGTCCCGCTGGGCGCGCTGACCGCGCGGCTGGCGGGATCGCAGCGCACCGGGCTGAAGGAGCTGGCCGCGGACGTCGACTCCTGGGAGCGCCGCCTGGCCCAGGCGGTCGCGGGCAACGCCGAGGGCGACGACGCCTCAGACGTGGTGCACCAGGTGTTCGCCAACGCGGAGCTGTCCCAGCTGAAGAAGCAGAAGGAGGTGGTGATCCGGCTCGCCACGCACCTCCCGCCGAAGCTGCGCGCCACCTACCTGGTGGGCGCCTCGGAGGACGCGCAGGCGTTCTGGGTCGGCATTCTCGCGGCTTGCAAGGCGCGGGAGGGTTCCGCCAGGATTCCGTGAACGGCCCCGTAGCGCAGAGGCAGGCGCACCGCTCAGATCCACTCAAGCGACGCGGGGAACGCCGGTTCGAATCCGGCCGGGGCCACCTGGGGAGGGCGAGGGCCGCATGGATCCGGAGGAACTGAGCCGCGCACTGTCGGCGCTGAGCGCCCTGCCGGTCGACGACCCGGTAAGGCTGCGCGTGGAGCGCGTCGCGGAGTCGTTCGTGCGCGACGGCCGCCGGCGCCGGCAGAAGGAGCAGCGGCTCCGGCGCGAGGCCGCGGACCGGGCGGTACTGGCGGCTTCGGCGACCGGGGCCGCCGGGCGACGCGAGGATGCGGCGCTGGCGGTGCCGGGGGCACGAGTGCCGGCTGCGGCGGGAGAGCTGGCGGCGGCGGGCACGCGGTCGGGCGAGTCGGCGGCGGAAGGTGCGCCAGGAATCGTGCACACAGCGCAGCAGGCGGGCACTCGGGCGAGCGGCTCGGCGGCGGCGGAAGGTGCGCCGGCTATCGGGCGTGCAACTCTGCGCACGGAAACGCGGGCGAGCGGCTCGGCGGCGGCGAACCAGGCGGCGGCGAGCGCGCAAGTGATCGAGCACACGGACCGGCAGGCGGCGATATCCCTGGTCGCGCCGAGCATGGCGGGCCCGGCGTCCGATTCCGTCGGCACCCTGCTGCGCCCCCGCCGCTGCTACGTCTGCAAGCAGCACTTCACCGAAGTCTCAGCCTTCTACCACCAGCTCTGCCCGGCCTGCGCGGCCAAGAACCTGGCGTGGCGCTCGGCCCGGACGCCGCTGGACGGCCGGCGGGCGCTGGTCACCGGCGGGCGGGTGAAGATCGGGTTCCAGGTGGCGCTCATGCTGCTGCGCGACGGGGCCGCGGTGCGGGTGGTCACGCGGTTTCCGCATGACGCCGTGCGGCGCTTCCGGGCGGTCGAGGACAGCACGAAGTGGCTCGACCGGCTGACCGTCACCGGGCTCGATCTGCGGGATCCGCGGCAGGTCGTCGAGCTCTGCGACGGGTTGCTGGCCGCCGGGGAACCGCTGGACGTCCTGATCAACAACGCGGCGCAGACCGTGCGGCGCCCCGAGTCCTCCTACGCGCCGCTGATCGCGGCCGATCGGCGGGCCGCGGCCGAGCTGGGCGGCGGGCTTCGGGAGCTGGCGCCGATCGCGGGGTATCGGGGTGCGAGTGCTGACGCGGTCCCGCACAGTCCCGAGCCGGCGGTCGACGAGAACGGCCTGCTCCCCGACCCCTCGCCGAGCAACTCCTGGTCCGCGGAGCTCGGCGGGCTCGACGCCGTCGAGCTCCTCGAGGTCCACCTCGTCAACGCCGTCGCCCCGGCGCTCCTGGCCGACCGGCTGCTGCCGCTGATGACCGGCTCGCCGTTCCCGCGCCGCTACATCGTGAACGTGACGGCCGTCGAGGGACGCTTCGAGGTGCGCAACAAGACCGCGGGCCATCCGCACACCAACATGGCGAAGGCCGCCCTCAACATGCTGACGCGCACCAGTGCCGAGGCGCTGGCCCGCCGCGGCGTCTACCTCAGCAGCGTGGACACCGGCTGGATCACCGACGAGAAGCCGATGCCGAGCAAGACCCGGCACGCCGAGTCCGGCTTCCGCACGCCGCTGGACATCGTCGACGGCGCGGCCCGGATCTACCATCCGATCGTCAGCGGCGAGAACGGCGAGCCGTTGTTCGGCGTGTTCCTGAAGGACTATCGGGCGGTGGCATGGTGAACGACTCCCCCGCACGCCCAGCACGCCCCGCCGAGGAGCTGGCGCCGGTCCTGGCCTGGCTGCGGCGCGGCGAGCCGGTCCGGGCCCGCACCGCGTTCCCCGCCGGGACCGCGCTTCCCGACGGCCGCCTCGACATGTGCAAGCAGGACCTCGGCCCGCTCGGCGCCGCCGCCGTGGCCGACGCCCTGCCCGAGGGCGGCGGCCCGGTGAGGCACCTGCTGCTCGGCACCGACGGGCTCGGCGACGGAGGCGTGGCCGCGGTGGCTCCGAAAGCCGTCGCCGCCCGCGTCGAAACGCTCTACCTGGGCTGCAACAACATCGGGGGCGGCGGCGTCTGCGAGATCGCGGGCCAGCTGATCGCCGCCCCCGGCGTGGTGAAGGCGCTGTGGCTGAAGCGGAACCCGGTCGGCGCGGACGGCGTGCGCGCCGTCGCCGAGACCGTCCGCGCCGGCACCGTCCTGCGCACGATCGATCTCACGCAGACCGGCCTGGCCGCGCCGGAGGTCGCCACTCTCGTCGACGCCATAATCGACGCCGGCAGCGGCGCCGCCAACGGCACCCACGCCATCGAACGCCTCTACCTCAGCGGCAACAAGCTCGGCGCCGAAGAAGCCCAGGAACTCGCCCGGATGCTGTCCGCGGGCGCGGTCGCAGAGCTCTACGTCTCAGCCGCGCGACTCGGCGACCCCGGCGCCCGACTCCTCGCCGCAGCGCTGCGCACCGCACCGCCCGGAGCCCTGCGGCGCCTCAGCGTGGCCAGTAACGGCATCGGCTCGGAAGCCCTCGCGGACCTGGTCGCGGCGGCCGCCACGGCTGGCGTCGAGCTGATCGACGCCGGCCGCGTGAAGGCCGCCGCCGTCCTGTCCGCCGCCGACAACCACCTCGACGAGTCCGGCGCCACGGCCATCGCCACCGCCCTCGCCGCTGCGCCCCACAGCCTCGCCTTCCTCAACCTCCGCTACACCGACCTGGGCAGCCCCGGCGCCCTCCGCCTCCTCGACGGCGCCCAGCGCGCCGCCACACCGACCCGCTTCATGCTCGGCACCGGCATCGCCAAGCGCGTGAAGAAGGAGCTCGCCGCGCTGGCCGCCGACATCCCGGCATCAGTGTTCGACGTCGCGCCCGACGTCCGCGCCATCCGCAGCGTCTACCGGACCGCGCCGCCGGCCTGAAGCGCCGACCTGACCCGAGGCCGTGACGGCGCGCACAGTGGCAACGACACCGCACTGCGCGCCGTCTAAGCTCGGCCCCATGTTCGCAGTGAGCGCCGTGCGCATCGACTCCAAGGACCCCCTCTCCGGCCTCGAGCTCGGGGAACGCGACGAGCCCGCGCCCCGCGCGGGCTGGACCGCCGTGACGGTCAAGGCCGCGTCCCTGAACCACCACGACCTGTGGACCCTGCGCGGCGTCGGCATCAGCGAGGACAAGCTGCCGATGGTCCTGGGGTGCGACGGCGCCGGGATCGACGAGGACGGCAACGAGGTGATCATCCACTCCGTGGTCGACCCGCGGGACGGCAAGCCGTCCATCCTCACCGAGGTCTACGACGGCACCTTCGCGCAGCGGGTCCTGGTCCCGAAGGCCAACCTGGTGCCCAAGCCCGCCGCGCTGTCCTGGGAGCAGGCCGCGTGCCTGCCCACCGCCTGGCTCACCGCCTACCGCATGCTCTTCCGCAACTCCGGCCTCAAGCCCGGTGACACGGTCCTGATCCAGGGCGCCGGCGGCGGGGTGGCGACCGCGGCGATCGTGCTGGCGCGGGCCGCCGGATTCCGGGTGTGGGCGACGTCGCGCAGCGAGGAGAAGCGCGCGCGGGCCGTGGAGCTCGGGGCGCACGCCGCGTTCGAGTCCGGGGCCCGGCTGCCGGAGCGCGTGGACGCCGTGCTGGAGACGGTCGGCGCCGCGACCTGGTCGCATTCGGTGAAGTCGCTGCGCCCGGAGGGCACGATCGTCATCTCCGGCGCGACCTCCGGCGCCATGCCGCCGGCCGAGCTGACCCGCATCTTCTTCCTCCAGCTGCGCGTCATCGGCTCCACCATGGGCTCGCTGGACGAGCTCAAGGCGCTGGCGAAGATGTGCGAGGTGACCGACGTGCGGCCGGTCATCGACTCGGTCCTGCCGCTGGCCGAGGCCCGGGCCGGCTTCGAGCGCATGGAGCAGGGCGAGGCGTTCGGGAAGATCGTCTTCACGGTGTGACCTCGACGATCCCGAGCCGCCGCGTCGCTCGGGTGAGCGCGACGTAGAGATCGTTCTCGCCGTGCGGGGCGGCGGCGATCGCAGCCGGGTCGACGACCAGCACCGTGTCGAACTCCAGCCCCTTCGCCTGGCGCACCGGCAGCACGACGGTGCGCCGCTCCAGGTCCGGGTCGGAGCCGTAGCCCGCCTCGGGCAGCAGCGCCGACACCGCCCCGGCGACCTCGGCGAGCCGCTCGTTCGGCACCAGCACCGCCATCCGGCCGGTGTCCCCGGCGCCGCCGCCGTCGGTGCCGATCCCGCCGCCGCCGTCGGCACCACCGCCGTCGGCACCACCGCCGTCGGCACCAACACCGTCGGCCCCGGCGGCCAGCGCCGAGTCCTCGCGCGCCGCCAGCTCGGCGACCTTCTCAGCGAGCGAGGACGCCGACACCGACACCCGCCACGGCTCCTCGCCGCTGGAGCGCACCGAGCGCGGCGGCTTGAGCTCGGGGTCGATGCGCTGGAGGACTTCGGCGGCGACCGCCATGATCTCCGAGGGGGTCCGGTAGTTCACCGTCAGCTCCGCCAGCCGCCACCGGTCGCCGACGTGCGGGGCCAGCACCTGGCCCCAGGACGCCGCGCCGGCCGGGTCGCCGGTCTGCGCCACGTCCCCGACCAGCGTCATCGACCGGGCCGGGCAGCGCCGCATCAGCAGCCGCCAGGCCATCGGCGAGAGCTCCTGCGCCTCGTCGACGATGACGTGCCCGAAGGTCCAGGTCCGGTCGGCCATCGCGCGGTCGGCCACGCTGCGCTCGTCGCGCTCCTCGAACCGCTCGGCCAGCATCTCGGCCGACACCAGGTCCACGGCGGTGACGATCTCCTCGCGCGGGTCTTCCAGGTCGATCGACCGGGAACCCTCGGCCACCTCCAGCGCGCCCTGCGCGTAGGCGATCCGGGCCCGGCGCTCCGCCTCGGCCCGCGCCGCCGCCTCGGCGGTGTCGGAGTCGCCCAGCAGCTCCGCGGCCTCGTCCAGCAGCGGGATGTCGGCCGCCGACCAGCCGCCGGGGGTGCGGACCAGCAGGTCGATCTCGGCGTCCGTCAACAGCGGAGCGCCGGCGCCTTCACCGGAGCCTGCGAAAACTCCGCCGACCTCCTCCACCGCCTCCCGCAGCAGCTCCGGCGTGGCGAACAGCTCGGCCAGCATCCGCTGCGGCGTGAGCTGCGGCCACAGCCAGTCCAGCGCCTCCTGCACGCTCGGCTCCTCTACCAGCGACGCCGCGATCTGCTCGCGGTCCGCCCGACCGAGGAACACCCCGTCGGCCATCTCCGCCGGGTCCTCGCCGAGCTCCTCGGCGATCAGGTTCACCATCGCCAGCGTCTCCTGGCGGTGCGGATCGTCGTTCAGCCGGTCCACGACCTGCCCGGCGAGGGCGTCGACGACGTACTCGGCGAAGGCCTTGCGGCCCAGGTTGGGCAGCCGGCTCGCCTTGCGCCCCAGCTCGCGCGCGGCGATGCAGGTCTCGCGGTCCAGGCGGTACTTCACGCCCTCGTACACGACCTCCAGCACGTCCTCGGGCACCCGCTGCCGGGCCCGCACCGCACCGGCGATCAGCTCCGCCATCGCCGCCCGGCCCTTGATCTCGGCGACCTCCGCCGAGTCGGCGCGCGAGGCCCGCACGCCCGGGAACATCTCCCCGACCGTGGCCAGCACCGCGCTGGTCTCCCCCAGCGCCGGCAGCACGTGCGAGACGTAGCGCAGGAAGGTCGGGTTCGGCCCGACGATCAGCACGCCGCGCTTGGCCAGCCGCTCGCGGTAGGTGTAGAGCAGGTAGGCCGCGCGGTGCAGCGCCACCGCGGTCTTGCCGGTCCCCGGGCCGCCCTGCACCACCAGGACCCCGCGCAGCTCCGAGCGGATCGCGTGGTCCTGCTCGGCCTGGATGGTCTCCACCACGTCGCGCATCCGCCCGGTGCGGCCGGCGGTCAGGGCGGCCAGCAGCGCGCCCTCGCCGACCAGGCCGGAGGCGTCGCCGTCGGCCGCCACGTCCAGATCCAGGACGTCGTCGTCGACCCCGACGACGGTCCGGAACCGGGTCCGGATGCTGCGCCGCCGCCGTACGCCCTGCGGCGCCGCGGAGGTCGCCACGTAGAACGGCCGCGCCGCAGGGGCCCGCCAGTCCAGGAGCAAGGGCTCGAAGTCGCCGTCGTCGTCCAGGATGCCGATCCGGCCGACGTAGCGGCGCTCACCGTCGTCCAGGTCCAGCCGGCCGAAGCAGAGCCCTTCCTCGGCGGCGTCCAGCTGCGACAGCCGGCCCGCGCCGACCGATGCCATGCCGTCGCGCTCGGTCCGGGCCTGCTGGGTGCCGCCGGAAGCCTGAAGCACCCCCGCGAGCTGGCCCGCGACGTGCGCGCGCAGGGCGTCGAGGCGGGTGTACAGGAGATCCAGATAGCGCTGTTCGTGGAGGATTTCTTCCGTGCCCCTTGACAAAACGCCTCCCGCTGCCTCAGAATCAAGCACGTACCAGTTTTCTGGTTATGTGATTGTGCCCGAAAACTCTACGATAGCAGATGCCATCGTCAGAGCCTTCGGGCCTGTTTTGTTTCCGGGCTTCGCCGGTTCCGGCAGCTTCGGCCGGCGGATTGTTCAGCCGGCCGTGACCAACTCCTCCACCTCGGCCAGCGCCTCGGCCTCCGCCTCGCTGTGCACGTTGCGGGTCCGCAGCGCGATGACCGCCGCGCACGCCACCGCGACCGCGCAGGCCGTCAGCGCCCAGGACAGGCCGGAGGTCATCGCCGCCGCGGGTGAGACGCCGGCCTTCAGCTCGTGGTTCAGCCGCGCCGTGGAGATCGCCGCGAAGATCGCCAGCCCCAGCGCACCGCCGACCTGCTGCGAGGCGTTCAACAGCGCCGCGGCCAGGCCCGCCTGGTGGTGCGGGACGCCGGCGTTGGCCGCCGTCGAGACGCCGACGAACAGCAGCCCGAGCCCGACCGCCATGATCACCATGCCCGGCAGCAGGCCGCTGACATAAGAGCCGTGCACCTTCAGCTGGGCCAGCAGGTAGATGCCGACCGACGCGATCGCGGCGCCGGTCACCACCACCGGCCGGGTGCCGACCTTGGCGATCAGCTTCGGCGCCGCCCCGGCCCCGATCCCGACCGCCACGGTGATCGGCACGTAGGCCAGGCCGGCGCGGATCGGCGAGTAGCCCTCGACGTTCTGCATGTAGAGCGTCAGGAAGAAGAACAGCGAGATGAAGCCCGCGACCCCGACCAACTGCGTCACGTCGGCGGCGACCAGGCCCCGGATCCGGAAGACCGACAGCGGCAGCAGCGGATTGCGGCTGAAGCGCTCGTTGATGATGAACACCACCAGCAGCACTCCCGCCCCGGCCAGCTCCAGAATCGTCCGACTCGACCCCCAACCCTGGTCGGGCGCCTTCACCAGGCCGAACACCAGCAGCAGCATGCCCGCGGTGACCAGGAACGCGCCGACGAGGTCCAGGCCCTTGAAGGAGACCCGCTTGTCTTCGGGCTCGAACATGCGCAGCGCACCCACCATGATCACGACGGACAGCGGCGGGTTCACGAACATCACCCAGCGCCACCCCGGCCCGTCGGTGAGCAGCCCGCCGGCCAGCACGCCGACCGCGGAGGCGAGCCCGGCGACCGCGCCCCACACCCCGAAGGCCTTGGTGCGGTCCTGACCCTCCTTGAACGTGGTGGTGAGCAGCGACAGGGCGGCGGGCATCATCAGGGCCGCCCCGACGCCCTGCGTCAGCCGCGCGCCGACCAGCAGCCCGGCGCTGTTCGCGAAGCCGCCGGCCAGCGAGGCGACGCCGAACACCGTGGTCCCGGCGAGCAGCACCCGGCGCCGTCCGAACAGGTCCGCGGCGCGGCCGCCGAGCAGCATGAAGCCGCCGTAGGTGAGCAGGTAGCCGCTGGTCACCCACTGCAGGTTCTGGGTGCTGAAGTGCAGGTCCTCGCGGATCGAGGGCAGGGCCACGTTCACGATCGAGGCGTCGACCAGATCCAGGAACGCGACACCGCACAACAACAGCAGAATGAGCTTGCCTCTGCCGGTTGATAGGAAGGATGCAGACACGGGAGACCCCCTCCGGTACGCTTTATTTTGAGTTTCGTACGTTACGAAGAAGGTATCATATGAGTTCCGTACCATCTACCGGGGCTGCGGGCTCCCGCGAACGCCGCCGGACCATGAACCAGATCACGGACACCATCCGCGAGATGGGCGTGGTGATGACGGTGCTCAACCTGCGGGCCGGGGAACAGGTGGGGCTGCGGGACGTCGAGCTGAAGGCGCTGGACGTCCTGATGCGCGACGGCGCGATGAGCGCCAAGGCGCTCGGCCAGCGGCTGGGGATCCACCCGGCGACCATGACCGGGATCCTGGACAAGCTGGAGAAGTCCAGCTGGGTGACCCGCGAGCGCAGTCCCGAGGACCGGCGCGTGGTGCTCATCGAGCCGGTGCGCGAGCGGGTCGGGGAGATCGTGCGGCTGTTCACCGGGATGAACACGATGGCGGTCGGGCTGCTGGACCGCTACGACGACGAGAAGCTGGAAGCGATCGCCGGGTTCCTGGACTCGATGGTGACCATGGCCAAGGAGGCTTCGAAGGAGTGGGGAGCATGACGGCACCGGACTCGACATCCCTGAGCAAGGACACGACGATCGTGTCGAACGCGCGCTTCAAAGTGCCCGAGGAGTGGCGCGCCGACTTCGAGCGCGTGGCCGCCGAGCTGGTCGCGCGTTCTGAGAAGGAGCCGGGGACGTTGACGTACCGGTTCTTCCGCGGCGCTCCCGGCGACTACGCGGCGATCGAGGAGTATGCGGACGCTGAGGCGGTGGACACCCACCAGGCGGCCAACCAGGACCTGCTGGCCCGCGTCTTCGAGTACGCGGACGAGTACTGGATCAACGTGCATGGCGCGGTCGGAACGGAGCTCCGCGAGTGGGCTCGGGATGCCGCGGGGGTCAACCTGTTCGAGGAGCCGCTCTAGAGCCGCCTTTGCCTGTTCCGCGCCTAGATGATTGAGTCCAAGGGATACCTGCGGACATGAGGCGAGGGAGTCCATGGTCGGTGTGTGAAGACTGACTTGGACTCCCTCGCTACCGCACTGTACGTGAAGACCGATGACCTGCTGAAGGGTTCGCCGCAATTGGCGCCGTGGCGGCCGCTGGTGGGGATCACGCCCCGGCTGTCGGATGCCGAACTGGTCACCTTGGCGGTGATGCAGGCGCTGCTCGGGTTCGTCTCCGAGGCCCGGTGGCTACGGTATGCAGGCTCCCACCTGCGTCATCTGTTCCCGTACCTGCCCGGCCAGTCCGGCTACAACAAGCGTCTGCGCCGGGCCGCCGGCCTGATCCGCAGCTGCGTCCGGGCGCTGGCGATCGACACCACAAGGTGGACCGACGACGTGTGGGTCGTTGACTCCACCCCGGTGGAATGCGGCCGGTCACGGGAGACCGCCAAGCGCTCCGAGCTGGCCGGATGGGCCGAGTACGGCTACTGCGCCAGCCACAGCCGCTTCTTCTGGGGCCTGCGGCTGCACCTGGTGTGCACCCTTGGCGGACTGCCGATCGCATTCGCGCTGACCGGCGCCAAAGCCAACGAGCAACAGACTCTGCTGGACATTCTGGCAGCCGAACCCGTGTTGCTGGCCGATCGGCCCGGTCAGACGGTCATTGGCGACAAGAACTACTTCGGACGGGCCTTCGAGGCCCAGTTGGCCGATGCCGGAGCAGTGCTGCTGCGCCAAGCGCGCAAGGGCGAACAGCCGCGACCTGGCGCAGCCCTGTTCAAACCGCTGCGCCAGGTCATCGAATCGATCAACCAGACATTCAAGGGGCAGCTTGACCTGGAACGCCACGGCGGACGCACCATACCCGGCGTCATAGCCCGCATCCTGCAGCGGATCCTCGCACTCACCGCCGCGATCTGGCACAACGACCACGCCGGCGCCCCGATCCACCGCTCACTGACCGCCTACGACCACTGAGCCCTTGGACTCAACCATCTAGTCCATGTGCGGGTAGCGGTGGTCGGTCGGCGGGCCGAACGTCTCCTTGATCGAGCGCGTGGACGTCCAGCGCATCAGGTTCTGCGCCGAGCCTGCCTTGTCGTTCGTTCCCGAGGACTTCGACCCGCCGAAGGGCTGCTGGCCGACCACGGCGCCGGTCGGCTTGTCGTTGATGTAGAAGTTGCCGGCGGCGAAGCGCAGCACGCTCATCGCCTCGGCGACGGCCGCGCGGTCCTGCGCGATGATCGAGCCGGTGAGGGCGTAGTCGGTGACGCCTTCGACGCCGTGCAGGACGCGGTCGTAGTCGCTGTCGTCGTAGACGTACACCGACAGCAGCGGGCCGAAGTACTCGGTCGAGAAGATCTCGTGCTCAGGGTTCGTGCACACCATCACGGTCGGGCGCACGAAGTAGCCGACGGAGTCGTCCGCGGTGCCGCCGGCGGCGATGCGGATGGTGTCGTCGGCGTGCGCGATGTCCAGGACCCGGCGGTGCTTGGCGAAGGCCCGGGCGTCGATGACCGCGCCCATGAAGTGCGCCAGGTCGGTCGGGTCGCCCATGCTCAGGGCGTCGACCTCGGCGGAGAACTCCTCGCGGAGCCCCGCGCCGTGCCACAGCGAGCGCGGGATGTAGGCGCGGGAGGCGGCCGAGCACTTCTGGCCCTGGTACTCGAACGCGCCGCGGGTCAGCGCCGTCTTCAGCACCGCCTTGTCGGCGCTGGGATGCGCCAGGACGAAGTCCTTGCCGCCGGTCTCGCCGACGATGCGCGGGTAGGCGCGGTAGGCCGCGATGTTCTCGCCGACGACCCGCCACAGGTGCTGGAAGGTGGCGGTCGAGCCGGTGAAGTGGATGCCCGCCAGGTGCGGATCGGCGAGCACCACCTCGGAGACCGCCAGGCCGTCCCCCGGCAGCATGTTGATCACGCCGGGCGGCAGGCCCGCGGCCTCCAGCAGGCGCATGGTGAAGTGCGCGGCGAGCTGCTGCGTCGGCGACGGCTTCCAGATGACGGTGTTGCCCATCAGCGCCGGGGCGGTCGGCAGGTTGCCGGCGATGGCGGTGAAGTTGAAGGGCGTGATCGCGTAGACGAAACCGTCCAGGGGGCGGTGGTCGCTGCGGTTCCACACGCCGTGGGCGTTCTCCGGCGGCTGCTCGGCGAGGATCTGCCGGGCGAACTCGGCGTTGAAGCGCCAGAAGTCGATGAGCTCGCAGGCACTGTCGACCTCGGCCTGGACCGCGGTCTTGGACTGGCCGAGCATGGTGGCGGCGTTGAGCCTCGCGCGCCAGGGGCCGGAGAGCAGGTCCGCGGCCTTGAGGAGGATCGCGGCACGGTCGTCGAAGGAGAGCGCGCGCCAGGCCGGGGCGGCTTCGCGGGCCGCGGCGACGGCGGCGCGGGCGTCGTCCTGGGTGGCGTTGCGGAGCGTGCCGAGGACAGCCTCGTGGTGGTGCGGCTGGACCACGTCGACCGGGTCGCCGCCACCGGGGCGCCGGACGCCGCCGATGGTCGCGGTCAGGTCGTGGTGCCGGCCCGCCAGGTCGGCCAGCTCCGCGGTGAGGGCGGCACGCTCGGGCGTCCCCGGCGCGTAGGTCAGCACCGGCTCGTTGTACGGGACGGGGACCTTCGTGGCGCCGGTGACGGGGTCGTGCTCATTCGCGTGCGCAGCCATGTCCGCATCCCACCGCGACCGGGAACGGCGCGCCACACCACTGCGCCGATCGACGTACCGGCTCAGCCCTCGCCGGCCGCCGCCTCGGCCACGACCTCGTCGATCAGCGCCACCGCGGCGGTCAGGCTGTCCGCTATCGGCGCCCCGGCGGCCTGCAACGACCGCGCGGCGGCGAACCCGCCGGAGTAGAGGATCACATGCGCCCCGACACTGGCGGCAGCGGCGGCGTCGTCAGGCGAGTCGCCGATGAGCACCACCCGCGCCGGGTCCACACCCAGGCGCGCCAGATGGTCCCGCAGGTGCTCCCCCTTGCGCGCCGGCCGCGGCGGCGTGGTGCCCTGCACCAGGTCGAAGTACCGGTCGATGCCGTGGTGCCGGACCACGGGCACGAGCTTGTCGTCGTGGTACATCGACAGCAGCGACTGCGAATGCCCGCGCCCGGACCACTCCCGGAACAGGTCGGGCAGCCCGTCGGAGAGCCGAGCCTCCCGCTCGTAGGCCACGTAGTACTTGTGGAAGGTGGCGTCCAGCGCCTCCCACTCCTCGTCCTCAGGCTCATGGCCAAGGATGTCGGCGTAGAAGGAGCGGATCGGCATCTTGATCTGCGTGCGGTACTGGTCGGCCGTTATCGCCGGCAGCCCGTGGTCGCTGAACGAGTCGTTCGTGGAGCGCAGGATGATCTCGAAGTCGTTCAGGACGGTGCCGTTCCAGTCCCAGACGAGGTGCAGCGGTTCACGATTCTTCGGCACGATCACCTGGACAGGCTATCGGCGGGCGGCAAGGGATTTTGGTGCTTGCGGGTGACGCTTTTGTTAACCAGTGGGACTGTGCGGGTTGGTGATCTCGGCCGCGCGCCCGCCACCTGACCCCGCCTACCCCAGCAGGTCCGGCAGCTCCTGCGTCGCGTACCAAAGCAGCTCGTGGTCGTCGATCCCGTCCACGGTGAACGACGCGTCCTCGTCGCCGGCCTCGGCGGCGCCGAGCAGCACCACGGCGAGCGCCACCTCGTCGATGACGCCGGGGTCGTCGACGTGCAGGGAGGCCACCCAGGACAGGGGGATCTCGGTGTTGACGCGGACCAGGCCGGGTTCGGCGCCGTCCAGGACCGGCTGGGCGTGGGTGTCGGGCACCTCGGCCGCCACCACCACGCGGCGGCGGGGTGACTCGGGGGCCTCGGCCAGCAGGCGTAGGGAGGCGCGCGCGGCGTCGGTCAGGGCGGCGTACTCCAACTCCTCGCTGTCCCCTTCGGTGTACCACTCGCGCAGCGCGGGGGTGACCGCGTACGCCGTCAGCGGCGCGGGGGTGATACGGCCCGTCTTGTGGAGCTCGGCGAGCACTGACAGGGTCGCGGGAAGGTAGACGCGCATTGCGCCATTATCCCCTTCTGCCGTGCGGTGGAGTGCGCCGCGCCGTGGAGCGCTATAGCGAAGTTCTACGGGAGGGTGCGCTGGGCATCGATCTGCTCGCGGGTGGTGCGCATCGCGGTCTCCAGAACCTGCGGGCGGCGGTCGCCGTCCATCACGTTCAGGCCGATGGCCTCGAAGTCGTCCGCGGTCGGGCAGAAGACGATCACCTTGGTGCCGTCCGCGCGCACCTTCTGTGCCTCCACCAGCATCCGCCGTGTCACAGCCCTTCTATAGCGGCGCGCCACACGCTCCATGACGCTGTGCGGCGGGCCGTTGAAGCCGCGCACCGCCATCGGTGCCAGGACGTAGAGCTCGTCGAGCGGTGCCTCGCCGATCTCCTGGAAGCTCTGCTTGGCGGCCACGTCCACGTTGGTCGCGGACCACATGCCGCCGTCCACGTAGCGGCGCCCGTCGATGATGATCGGGGCGAACCAGCCGGGGATCGCGCAGGAGGCGGTCACGGCCTCGGCCAGCGTGGTGTGCGGGGCCCGCGGGCTCCCGAAGGTCACACGCTCGCCGGTGGTGAAGTCCAGCGCCACGACGCGCAGCGCCTTGTGCGGCGACCAGCCGTCGGCGGTCCGGGGCAGGGCCTCGACGAGCTCTCCGACGCCGCCGAGGGAGCCCCGGCCGGGCGGCATGGCGGCGGCCATGACCGCGGTCGGGGGCACGGAGCGGGGGTGGCGCGCGGTCCGCGCCAGCAGCGGCCCGGAGCCCAGGCGCAGCTTGGGACGCTCCGGATGCGCGCCGCCGGCCGCGGTGGCGTAGTCGAACTCCACGCCGGTCAGCGGGCCCTGCTCGATCCGGCCGGTGAGCTGGTGCTCGTGCAGGTCCTCGGGGCTGGCGCCGGCGCCGATCAGCGCGGCCATGACCGCGCCGGCGGACGTCCCGACGATCATCTCGGCCGCCCGCGGATCCCAGTCGATCGCCTCGCTGAGCACCGTCAGCGACCCGACCATCCAGGCCGCGCCGAGCATGCCCCCGCCGCCCAGGACCAGGCCGCGCCGCACTGCCGTGGAGGCCATCGCTTCTCTCCCGTCGCCGGTGAGCCGGTGATCCGATCTCTCGACTGTAACGGTGCAGGCGGCGCGGGACCCGCCAACAAGAGCGACGAAAGTCGCATACACGGGGGTTACTAACGGGAATAACGTGACACGCGGGGGCTGTTCGTGTGTCACGGGAGGTAGTGCCCATGGCTGACCGGGATGGAAGTGAGACGTCGGTCCCTGAGGATCGGCTGACGGTGTGGCCCTTCGCCGCACTCGTCCTCGCGGCGGCGGCGACGCTGTTCGCGTACGCGGCCGCTTCCAGCCCACCGTCCTGGCTCACCAGAACCGTCATCGTGATCGTCGGCGCGGTACCCTCCGGCGGCCATGCGGTGCACATAGGCCTGGCGCTTCTGCTCCTGGGACGCGGTCTCTATGTACGGCGTCTCATGGCGCTTTATCTGATTTCTGCCGCAGTGGCGTGGTCGACGGTGATGTCGCTGATCACCTGGGACCAGCCGTGGCGGCTGCTGCCGATGGCGGCCTTCGCGTGGGCTCTATGGGGAGCACGGCACAGGTTCACCGCAGTGCCCGACACGACGCGTCTACGTACAGCGCTTCACGTGCTTCTCGGGCTCGGCATCGTCGCGGTCGTGGTCGGCGGCGGCGGGATCTTCCTGCAGCGGGACCGGCTGAGCTCCTCGCTCACCCCGGTCGGGCTGGGGCGCGAGCTGTTCGACGGGCTGACGGCGAACTCCGGGCCGATGACGATCGAGGGGCGGTCGTGGTTCCTGCACGGGCTGTCGCTGCTCGGCGGGGTGACGCTGCTGCTGGTGCTGACGTGCCTGCTGGCGCCGGCCCGGGCGCCGCTGCCGGGGACGGACGCCGAGCGCGACCGGGTGCGGCGGCTGGTGCAGCATCCGGACTCGGACACGCTGGCGCCGTTCGCGCTGCGTCATGACAAGTCCTACGTGTTCTCCCCGGACGGCCGGGCCGCGATCGGGTACCGGGTGTTCCTGGGCACCGCGGTCGTGGGCGGCGACCCGTTCGGCGCGGCGGACGCGCGCGAGGCGGCGGTCGTCGCGTTCCTGGCGCTGTGCCGGCGCCGGGGATGGCGGCCCGCGGTGGTCGGCGGACGCGAGGAGCTGCTGCCGCTGTGGCAGGCGCACGGCGTGCGGCGCGCCATCGGGATCGGGGACGAGGTCATGCTGGACGTGGCCAGGTTCTCGCTGGAGGGGCGGTCGATCCGCAACGTGCGGCAGGCGGTGCGCCGGACGCACAAGGCCGGGATCACCACGCGGGTGCTGCGCGAGACCGCGCTGGACGGCGAGGAGGCCGACCAGCTGCTCGGCATCCACCGGCGCTGGCTGAAGGGGCACGCCGAGCACGGGTTCGCGATGAACCTGGACGCCATCACCTCGGCCCGGCACCCCGACGCGCTGCTGATCGTGGCGTACGGCCCCGACGGCCGCGCGGTCGGCTTCCAGCGCTACCACCCGGTCGGCGCCGACCGGGCCGCCGGGCCCACGGCGCTGTCGCTGGACGTGATGCCGCGCGACCCGCAGAGCCCGAACGGCGTGAACGAGCGGCTGATCGTGGACCTGGTGGACTGGGCCCGCGAGCGCGGCATCGACGAGATCTCCCTGAACTTCGCGGCCTTCCGCCCGATCATGGACGCCGGCAGCCGCCGCACGCCGCTGCAAAGCGCGGCCTACCACGCGATCCACCTGCTGGACCCGTGGATCATGCTGGAGAGCCTGTACCGCTTCAACGCCAAGTTCCGCCCCGGCTGGCAGCCGCGCTCGGTGGCGTTCCGGTCCTGGGGCGAGGTCGGCTGGCTGGCCGCCGCGGCGCTGGCGATGGAGTTCTCGCTGCCGCTGGACCGGCGCCGGGTGGCGTCGGCGGAGAAGCTGGCGCAGGGGCACGGGACGCCGGCGACGGAGAGCGGGGACGGCGCGCTGGAGGATGGCGGGATCCGGGATGAGGATGCTGTCGGGGGGCCGGTGCGGCGGCATGTCGGATAGGGCAGGCTTGGCGGCGGAACTGCTGCGGCGACCGGCGCGCGCGACGGACCGAGCCGCGGCGGACCGGCTCGCACGAGGCTGAGATGCGGGCGGCCTAGCAGCCGGCGGCAAGGCTGCGGCGAGCGCCCGGCGAAAGCGAGCCGCGGCAGGCCGGCTCGCGCGAAGCTGAGACGCAGGCACCGAGCCGCCGACGGCAGGCGGCCGCAGCGGCCGGCGGCAAGGTTGCGGCAAGCGCCCCGCGAAAACGAGCCGCAGCGGGCCGGCTCGCGCGAAGCTGAGACGCAGGCACCGAGCCCGGACAAGCCGGCGGCAGTCGGCGGCAGTCGGCGACAAGGCCGCGGGAGGCCGTGCGCGATGAGCAAGCAGAAGTGCGGGCTGGCTGAGCGTCAGCCAGTTTGAAGCGCGGTGCACCGCCAGCGGGACTCTTCATCGCGATCGAAGCGCAGCGCCACGGCGCGCGTGCGTCCGCCGTCGCGGAGCAGCGCGAGTGCTTCGACGCCGGCGCCGCTTTCGGAGAGTCGGACTGACCTGAGCGTGGTGGTGCGGGCGTAGCGCGGGGTGCGGAGCTTGCCGCGGACTTCGGCGTCGGTCCAGTGGGCCGCGTGGGTGGCGGTGCGGCGGCCGACCAGGACTTCGACCAGCATGCCCACCAGGGCTCTGATTTCGGTGTACGCCTTCTGCGACGGCATGCGGCGAGGCGGCGGCGGTGGCTCGGCATCCACTGCCAGCACCTCTGGACGCCGCTCGGGACGCTCGACTCGGGCCAGCGCACGCGCCAACGCTCCGGTCGGCGGGTCCGGCAGCGGCGTCGGACAGGCCACCACCACGCCCGCCCGCACCACCGACAGCAAGAGTCCTGGACGCGGCTCGCGTCCACTCCCGGCGAGTGGCCGCCAGACCTTGCCGTAGTCCGCCGACCAGGCGTCCACCGCCCACGGCACGGGGTCGCAGTCCTCTGGTTCCTGCGAGGCCGCCTCGCGACGGACGGAGCCCTCGGCGAAATCTTGGTTCCGGCCGTTCCCGGCATCGCCCCGGCCCTCGCCGCCACCCCGGCCCTCGCCGCCGTCGCCGCCCTCGAACCCGAAAGCCCCAGCGTCGATCTCGACCTCGGCCACCGCGTCCACCCACACCGCGATGCCCGAGAAGTCTGGCCTGTTATCACGCCGCCACCGTGCTCCGACCCCGACCCGCACCGGCGTCACGTCAGACCGCCTCCCCTTTGCCCGACCCTGTACCCGAGAAATGAGGCTCCAGCAGATCACAGGGGCATGCGAAACGGCTGACTTCCCGCGGGAAGTCAGCCGTTCGGCCCAGCTGTGTCAGGGTGCTCCGGCGCTGCCGGAAGCGCCCCGGTGCCTCAGCGCTTCTTGCGCTTGCCCGAGGAGCGGCGGCGCGGGGTGTCGTCCTCGACCGGCTCCGGCGCCGCGTCGGCCTCGGGGTACTCCGCCGCGAAGGAGACCTCGCGCTGCAGGACGCCGCCCTCGCCGTCGACCGTGGGGGCCGTGTAGCTCAGGTGGTCCGGGCGGCGGGGTGCCTCCAGGCCCTTGGCGAGCAGGTGCGGGGTGCCCGGGACGGCGTCCTGGACCCCGTTCTGGCCGGCCGCCAGGGCGTTCGCGGTGGCGGCGGCCTGGGCCTGTGCCTCCGGGTCCTGGTTCACCGCCTCGACCTCGACCTTGAGGTTGAACAGGTAGCCGACGGACTCCTCCTTGATGGCGTCCATCATCGCCTGGAACATCGCGTAGCCCTCGCGCTGGTACTCGACCAGCGGGTCGCGCTGGGCCATCGCGCGCAGGCCGATGCCCTCCTGGAGGTAGTCCATCTCGTACAGGTGCTCGCGCCACTTGCGGTCCAGGACCGAGAGCACGACGCGGCGCTCCAGCTCGCGGGTGATCTGCTCGCCGAGCTGGGCCTCGCGGGCGTCGTAGCCGCTGCGGATGTCCGCGGTCAGCTCCTCGGCCAGGACGTCGCGGGTGACCTTGTCCTGGCCGCCGGCGGCGTCCTCGATCTCCTCGATCGACACCGAGATCGGGTACAGGGTCTCCAGCGCGGTCCACAGCTTGCCCAGGTCCCACTCCTCGGCGTAGCCCTCGGAGGTGGCGGCGTCCACGTAGCCGGCGATGGTGTCGTCCATCATCAGCCGGACCTGGTCCTCCAGGTCCGCGCCGTCCAGCACCTTGCGGCGCTCTTCGTAGACCACCAGGCGCTGGCGGTTGAGGACCTCGTCGTACTTCAGGACGTTCTTGCGGATCTCGAAGTTCTGCTGCTCGATCTGGGTCTGGGCGCTGGCGATCGCGCGGGTGACCATCTTGTGCTCGATCGGCACGTCCTTGGGCACGTTCGCCATCGCCAGCACGCGCTCGACCATGCCGGCCTTGAACATGCGCATCAGGTCGTCGCCCAGCGAGAGGTAGAACCGGGTCTCGCCGGGGTCGCCCTGGCGGCCGGCGCGGCCGCGCAGCTGGTTGTCGATGCGGCGGGACTCGTGGCGCTCGGTGCCCAGCACGTACAGGCCGCCGAGGTCCTGGACCTCGTCGTGCTCGGCCTTCACCTTGCGCTTGGCCTTCTCCAGCGCGTCCGGCAGCGCCGCGACCCACTCCTCCTGGGTCAGCTCCGGGTCCAGGCCGCGCTGCTGGAGCTCGGCGTTCGCCAGGTCCTCGGGGTTGCCGCCGAGCTGGATGTCGGTGCCTCGGCCGGCCATGTTGGTGGCCACCGTGACCGCGCCCTTGCGGCCGGCCTGGGCGACGATCGCCGCCTCCCGGTCGTGGTACTTGGCGTTCAGGACCTCGTGCGGGACGCCGCGCTTGCGCAGCATCTGCGAGAGCCGCTCGGACTTCTCCACCGAGGTGGTGCCGACCAGGATCGGCTGGCCGAGGGCGCTGCGCTCGGCGATGTCCTCGACGACCGCCTCGAACTTCGCCTCCTCCGAGACGTAGATCAGGTCCTGCTGGTCCATGCGGACCAGCGGCCGGTTCGTCGGGATCGGCACCACACCGAGCTTGTAGATCTGCTGGAACTCCGCGGCCTCGGTCATCGCGGTACCGGTCATGCCGGCGAGCTTGTCGTAGAGGCGGAAGTAGTTCTGCAGCGTGATCGTGGCGAGCGTCTGGTTCTCGTCCTTGATCTCGACGTTCTCCTTGGCCTCGATGGCCTGGTGCATGCCCTCGTTGTAGCGGCGGCCGGCCAGGATGCGGCCGGTGTGCTCGTCGACGATCATGACTTCGCCGTTCATCACGACGTAGTCCTTGTCCTTCTTGAACAGCTCCTTGGCCTTGATGGCGTTGTTCAGGTAGCCGACCAGGGGGGTGTTCACGGACTCGTAGAGGTTGTCGATGCCGAGCAGGTCCTCGACCCGCTCCACGCCGCGCTCCAGGATGCCGACGGTGCGCTTCTTCTCGTCGACCTCGTAGTCGACGTCCGGGGCCAGCCGGTCCACGATCTTGGAGAAGTCGGTGTACCACTTGGTGGCCTGGTCCGCGGGACCGGAGATGATCAGCGGGGTCCGGGCCTCGTCGATGAGGATCGAGTCGACCTCGTCGACACAGGCGAAGAAGTGGCCGCGCTGCACCATCTCGTCGCGCGACCAGGCCATGTTGTCGCGCAGGTAGTCGAAGCCGAACTCGTTGTTCGTGCCGTAGGTGATGTCGCACTCGTACTGCTCACGGCGCTCGGCCGGCGTCATGTTGGCCAGGATCACGCCGACCTTCAGGCCCAGGAACCGGTGCACCCGGCCCATCCAGGACGAGTCGCGCTCGGCCAGGTAGTCGTTGGTGGTGACGATGTGCACGCCCTTGCCGGCCAGCGCGTTGAGGTACGCCGGCAGCGTGCCCACCAGGGTCTTGCCCTCGCCGGTGCGCATCTCGGCGATGTTGCCCAGGTGCAGCGCGGCCCCGCCCATCATCTGCACCTTGTAGTGCCGCTGGCCCAGGGTGCGCTTGGCCGCCTCGCGGACGACCGCGAAGGCCTCCGGCATCAGGTCGTCGAGCGTCTCGCCGTCCTCCAGGCGGGCCCGGAACTCGTCGGTCTGAGCACGCAGCTCGGCGTCGCTCATCTGGACGTAATCGTCCTCGATCTCCTCGACGAGGTCGGCGATGGCCTCCAGGCGGCGCAGGATCTTCCCCTCGCCGGCCCGCAAGACCCTGTCCATCAGACGCGCCACGGCAGACAACTCCTCGAATACGGGCTCGGGCAGGCAGGTGTGTGCCCCGCCTTTTCCAACATGTTATGCGACGGTCCGCGCTCCAAGGGAAGAGCGCGGCGTAATGATCATCGGCATATTCCCTGGAGACCGCCGATCCGGCTCGCCTACGGTGGAGCGATGGACATACGGCAAACGCACGAGCGCCGCGAACCGGTTCCCGTACCGGACCGGTTGCTGGTCGCTCCGCCGCTGCCCCAGGGCCCTTTGCAGACCCGGCGGCTGATCCTGCGGCCGTGGCGCGAGGACGACATCCCGGCGATCTTCACGATCTGCCAGGATCCCGAAGTCCAGCGGTGGACCACCGTGCCGTCGCCGTATCAGGTGAAAGACGCGGAGTGGTTCGTGCGGGAACACACCCCGAAAGGGTTCCGATCCGGGGACGAGGCGACGTTCGGGGCGTTCGTGAAGGACACCGGGCAGATCGCCGGATCGGTCGGGCTGGCCGGCATCACCACATTGGCCGCGGGCCGCGGCGTGCGGACGGCGGAGGTCGGGTACTGGGCCAATCCGGACACGCGCGGACGCGGGTACATCACCGAGGCCGTCCGGGAGGTCGTGCGCTGGGCGTTCGAGGACCTGGGGCTCGGGCGTGTCGTCTGGCAGGCCTTCGACGGCAACACGCCCTCACGCAGGGTGATTGAGAAGGTCGGCTTCACGATCGTCGGACGGCAGCGTTCCTCGCACCTGCACAACGGGGCGGTGCGGGACATGTGGCTGGCCGACATCCTGCCCGGAGAGCTGCGGTAACGGAAAAGCTGTCGGTGCCGGCGGCTAGCGTGACGGATGTGACATCCGCACCTGCACCGCGCACCGAACTGTCCGCCGCCGAGGCCCGCCGCCTGGCTCTGCACGCGCAGAGGCTGATCGGCGTACCGGACCGGCGGGCCGGCGCGGCGGGCGTGCTGCGCGACCTCGGGGCGGTGCAGCTGGACACCATCAGCGTGCTGGCGCGCTCGCACGAGCTGGTGCCGTACGCGCGGCTCGGCGCGGTCGGGCGCGACGGGATCGAGAAGGCGTACTGGAACCACGAGCCGCACGGCGCCTCGACGTTCGAGTACTGGGCGCACGCGGCCTGCATCCTGCCGGTCAAGGAGTGGCCGACGTTCGCCTACCGCCGCGCGAACTACCGCGACCGGGCCAGCGGCGGCTGGGGCCTGCCGACCTCCGGCGAGGCCGAGGCGCTGGTGTTGGGCAAGCTGCGGGACGAGGGGCCGTGCATGACCTCGGACTTCGGCGGAGCGCGCAAGAGCGCCGAGTGGTGGGACTGGTCGGAGACGAAGGTCGCGGTCGAGAAGCTGCTGGCGACCGGGGACGTGGTGTGCGTGGAGCGGCGCGGCTGGCGGCGGGTCTACGACCTGCCGGAACGGGCGCTGCCGAAGGCCGTGCTGGACGCCCCGGAGCCGACCCGCGCGGAGTCGCACGTCCGGCTGCTGGCGCAGGCCGGGCGGCGGCTGGGCGTCGGCACGATAGGCGATATCGCGGACTACTACCGGCTGAAGATCCCTGACGCCAGGCCCCTGATGGAGCAGACCGGCCTGGTGCCGGTGAGCGTGCGCGGCTGGACCCAGCCGGCCTGGGCCGATCCGGCGGCGCTGGACCTGCTGGCCGCCGGCGGACCGCGCGGCCGGCACCGCACGACCCTGCTGTCCCCGTTCGACTCGCTGATCTGGGAGCGGGACCGGATGGAGCGGATCTTCGGCATGGTGCACCGGATCGAGGCCTACACCCCGGCCGCGAAGCGGGTGCACGGCTACTTCGCGATGCCCCTGCTGGCCGGCGGCAAGCTGCTCGGCCGCGTGGACCCCAAGCGCGAGGGCAAGACGCTGGTCGCGCGGAAGGTATCGCTGGACGCGGCCGGGGCGGTGCAGCCGATGGCCGACGCGCTGCGCGAGGCTGCGGGGTGGGTCGGGTGCGACGCGGTGGCGGTGGAGCAGGTGACGCCGGCCGATGCGGCGGGGGCTTTGCGGGCGGCGCTGGACTGAGGGCGGCGGCAGAGGACCGGGATCGGTCGGCTCGCGAGAAAAATCAAACTGCCAGTCAACATTCGTTGAGGGCTCGGTGCGGGGGCAGGCGAGCAATCAGCCCGCGAAGAAAACTCCGGCGATGGTGTTCAGCTGAGCTCAGGCATCAAAGCTCTGCGCTCGCACACCTCCGCGCTCCCCTACCGCCACAGCGGCTGCGGCGGCGCCCCGAACCACCCGGCCAGGATCTCGGCGTCGTCGGTCCGCAGCCCGCCGCGCCAGTCGACCAGCTCCAGCCCGCGCTCGCGCAGCAGGCCGCCGAAGACGCCGGCGACCTCGGCGCCGGCGATGCCGGTGCGGTGCACGCCGGCCACCGTCACCCGGCTCGCCGTGTCGACCTGGCCGTAGACGTGCACGCCGTCGGCGACGGTCAGGGCGTAGCCGCCGTGGACCACGCCGCGGCCCTCGATCGCGACCGGGCGGACGAAGTGCGTCGTGGTGCCCAGGCCCGCGGCCAGGTCCTCGACCGTGAGGGTGACGCCGGCCAGCGGCTCGGCGGGGGTGGTGCGCAGGTGGATCTCGGTGAAGCCGGGGCCGGAGCGGAAGTCGTCCTGGATCCGGCGGATGGCCAGCAGGTTCTCCTCGACCGCGGTCGCGCCGGCCGGGCCGACCAGCTCCACGTCGCGCCACAGGTCGTCCTTCACCAGCAGCACCGTGCGGCCGTCCAGCGGGCCGGCGATGTCCGGGAGGCGGTCGCTGATGCTGGACATGCTGAAGTGGATGTCGCGGGCCGGGAGCATCTCGACCCGCGGCTCCTGCTCGACCCGGCGCAGGGTCAGCTCCAGCTCGCCGATCAGCTCGTACTCCTCGCGGAAGGCCGGCTCGGCGCGGGCCACCCGCCAGACCTGTCCCGCGGCTTCCAGCAGCTGCGTGCCGTCGAACGCCGGGGGAAGGTTCTCCGACGGCACCGTCGTGCGCGCTATCACCCCGCCGTCCGCGGCGTCTCTCAACGTCACGGATATGTCCATGGTCACGAACCTACGCGGGTGACGTCTTGCGATGTCAAGCTGCGAACGCTAGGTGATCTCCAGCAGTTTCTCCCGCACGGCGTAGACCACGGCTTCCATGCGCGAGTGCAGGTTCAGCTTCTCAAGGATGTTGCGCACGTGGTTCTTCACCGTGTTCTCGGTGATGAACAGCTCCTTGGCGATCTCCCGGTTGTTGCGCCCGGTGGCCACCAGCTTGAGGACTTCCATCTCGCGGTCGGTGAGCTTGGGCGCCGGGGCGACCGGATCCGGCACGGGGGCCGCGTCCGCGCCGCGGGCCAGGGCCGCGAAGCCGGTCATCAGTTTGGCCGCCATCGAGGGGCTGACCTGCGACTCGCCGCGCTGCACGGCGCGCAGCGCATCCGGGATGGTGTGCGGCAGCACGCTTTTGAGCAGGTAGCCCGAGGCCCCGGACTTCACCGCCTCGTAGAGGTCGGTCTCCTCGTCGCTGGAGGTCAGCATGATGACCTTGGCGCCCGGGACCGAGCGTTTGATCGCCGCGCACGCCGTCAGACCGTCGGTGTCGGGCATGCGGACGTCCAGAATCACCACGTCCGGGGCGAGTTCCTCAGCCTTGTGCAGCGCTTCCGCGCCGTTCGACGCCTCGCCCACCACCTCGATGTCGTCCTCGGTGTCCAGGACGACGGCCAAGCCTCGGCGCAGCAGCGTGTGGTCGTCGGCTATGAGGACTCTTATGGCTTCCGACACAGCACCATGATGACACCTCAGAAGGACAAGTGACATTACCCATCTGGGTGATCGTTGAACCTCCCTCCTTTGCGGAGCCAGGTGCGACCGGCTCCGCAAAGGAGTCCTTTGAGATCAGAGCTCTGCCGGCTGTGGCGTCAGCCGCGTTCGGCGGGCCTCAGCGGCGGGAACTGGCCATCCGGTCGGAGGGCGACGAACCGTTGATCGACGGCTCGGCCGGCTCCTCCCCGGGCTCCAGGCGGATCACTCCGTAGTCGTACGCGCGGCGCCGGTACACGACCGCCGGCAGGCCGGATTCCTTGTCCACGTAGAGGTAGAAGTCGTGGCCGACGAGTTCCATCTCGTACAGCGCCTGGTCGAGCGTCATCGGGGCCGCGGTGTGCGTCTTCTCGCGGACCACCATGGGACCGTCGTCGTGCGTGGGGCCGGGGATGCCGTAGGGCTGGAGGTCCACCTCGGGGTTGTCGCTGACCGCGCCGTCCGCCGTCAGCAACGGCTCCGTGCCCGGCGGCAGGTCCGCCATCGGCGGGAGGTGCTTGATGGAGTCCGCGATCGCCTTGCGGTTGCGGTGGATCTTCTTGCGGTCCTTGGCCCTGCGGAGCTGCGCCTGAAGCTTGGCTGCGGCCATATCGAGCGCTGAGTACGGATCGCCGGCACACGCCTCGGCCCGGATGACCGGGGCCCGGGGGCAGTCCAGCGTCAGCTCGATCCGGTCCTTGCTCTCGGCCTGGCGGGGGTTCTTCTCCTCGCCGAGCACGACGGTGAGGCTGATGGCCTTGCCATCCATCTCCTCAACCTTGGCCAGCTTCTCCATGACGTGCCGACGGAACCGGTCGGTCACCTCGTGGTGGCGGCTCTTGACGACGATGTCCACGCGCGTTCTCCAATCTCGCGTTCAGATCTGTGCCGGGCTCAAGGGCTCGGCTTCGGCGTCGAATGAGAGTGGATCCAGCGGCGCCTCCGCGAAGTGATCGGGGACTGCTCTGACTTTGATCTGTCGAGTAGATCGGTATGGACTTGTAGATCTCTAACGTACGCCGGGTGCGCTTGGTGCCCGGTTTCCTGAGTGGAAGAAGTCACAGCCGATACGGGTTCCGGCGGGAGTCGCCGGGGGTACGGCTGCGACGCGAGTTCTCGCGAGGGGTCCGGGGAGGGGATCAGCCGTCGGAACCGGCCTGCCGCCTGCTACAGGCGGCTGATTATGTGCGTGCTGGTGCGCATCGTGCCTGCTCACTGTCTCGTGCGCGGGTGCCTATGGCTGAAAACTAGCCCCGGATCGCCCTCGGCGGAAGGGGCCGGAGGCGGCGTTGGACCGTTCGAGTGATCGGAACGGTGTTCGACCGGGGTTTGTGTGTGGTTTCGTGCCGATTCCTCGGTAGTTCACACAGTGAGACGGCGGCCGGGCACCTCTTACGAGCGGACCCGCGCGGCCGCGATCGTGGCCGCGCCGAGGACCGGCACGCCGGCCTCCCGCAGCGCGCGGGACGCCTCCGCGAGGCTGGCGCCGCTGGTGCTGATGTCGTCGACGAGCACCACACTGGAACCGGTGACCGCCCCAGCGCGACGGGCCCGCAGGGCTCCTGCCAGGTTCGCCTGACGCCGCTCACGGGACAGCCCCGCCTGGTCCTCGACGGCGCGGGCGTGCGTCAGCGCGGGCACGGCACGGACCGGCACTCCGACCTCGCGCAGGGCCCGTGCCGCAGTCCTGGCCAGGCGCGCGGTGGTGTCCTGGCCGCGGTCGCGGACGGCTTTGCGCCGAGAGGGCATGGGAACCAGCGCCACCGACGCGCAGCCCGCGGCACCCGCCGTGCCGAGCGATGCGCCCAGCGTCGTATCCAGCGCTGTGTCCAGCGTCTGCGCGACGGCCCGCGCGAGAGCCCGGCCCAGCGCGCGCCGCAGATCGGTACGCCCGCGCTCCTTGTACCCGATGAGCATGGTCCGAACCGGGTCCTCGTAGCGGGCCACCGCGTGCGTGCGCGGGGTGCCGGGCACGGACGCCAGCGTGCGCCACGGCCCGCTCTCGGCCAGCAGGCCGTCGCAGGCGGGGCACAGCGGCTCTCCGGAGGGCTGCGGACGCCCGCAGCCCCCGCAGTCGCGCTCGGCGGCCAGGTCGAGCAGGGCGGCCCAGAGCGGGCGGACGAGCGGCATCGGACCCCCTGGTCGCGCTGTGGTCGGAACGTGGCGGAATTATCCGCTATGCCCGGTTACCAGCGCCAGCCGAGCCGGCCCGCCTCCGCGGTCGGTCCCCTGTCGTGCCGCAGCCGGCCGCCGCGCCTCAGCCCGCCGTCGCCGTCGCCGCGACCGGGCTCCAGCCAGACTCCTGGAAGCTGTCCGCGCCGCCGCTGCGCTTGAAGTACGAGTACGTGGTGTTCGGATCCGTCGGTCCGGGAGCGTCGCTGAACGTCCACAGCGAGGTGTGCCCGCCGACCACGCCGGTCGCCGCGCCGGTCACCGCGGCGATGTGCCGGGCCGCGGTCTGGGCGTCCTCCAGGGCCATGATCGTCGAGTCCTGCGAACCGTCCAGGTACACCTTGTAGAGCTTCGGCGTGCTCGACCCGGCCTGCTGCAGTCCCAGCAGCACCACGGTGCGGCCGTCGGCCCAGGCGGCGTCGGTGACGCTCTGCAGGCTGGACGCCGCCTGATCCGCGTTCTGCGGGAGGGTCTGGAGCAGCGAGAACTCCCCGGAGGCCGACCCGTCGGGGCCGGTCAGGGCGACGCCGGCCCCGGTGCGGGCGACGAACACCATCGTGGCCTGCTGCGGGGCGTCCGCACCGTCGGCGTCGGTCGTGTTCGGCCCGCCGACCACGACCGCGCGCAGGCCGTCCGGCGAGGGCTTGAAACGGAGCACCTGCTGGTAGGGCACCGGGACCTGCTGGGGCGTGCCGTTGCCCGACCCCGTGGCGCCGGGATCCTGCGCCCGGTACAGGTTCTTGTCGTCGACCACCCACAGCGAGCCGTCCACCGGATCCCACTCCAGGTCGGTCACGGACTTCGCGGACTTCGCGTGGTACCAGACCGGCTGGTCGTTGTTCTTGTCGTTGACGACGACCACGTCACCGTTCTGCTTGACCACGGCCACGAAGATCGTGGCCTGCGGCGATTTGCCGTCGGAGGAGCCGGAGAGCTGCTTCACCGCGATCGGCTCGTCCTTCTCCAACGGGATGCCGTTCAGCGGGACCAGCGACGGGACCTTGGCGCCGTTCAACGGGCAGACGGCCGGCGCCTCCGCGGCCCCCGCCAGCTGCGCCCGGTCGACGATCGCGGCGTTCGCCTCGCCCTGCGTCTGCGGACACACCCAGTACACCGGCGGCGGCGGCGAGCCGTCCGGGCCGACGCCGCCCACCGCGCACGTGGTGCAGCCGGGGTAGTCGACGAGCACCTGGCTCAGCGCCGTCGAGGAGAGCAGTTGCTGGTTCTCCGAGGCGTCCCGGAAGGTCCTGGTCAGGGCCAGCTGCACGTCGCTGACGAGGTCCGCCCGGCCGGCCGGCGGCCGGTTCAGCGTCACCTTGGCCAGGCCGTTGGAGTCCACGGTCACCGGAGCGGCCAGCGTCAGACCGGTGTCCTGCGACGTGAGCCGGCCGTGCAGCACGGCCCGGGCCAGCGCGTCGTAGGTGTAGTCGACCTTGCCGGAGTCCTGGGTCAGGTAGACCTGGTCCATCACCGGGGCGACGGAGCCGCGCGAGGGCAGGTAGACCGCCAGCGGGGACTGGTACGTCTGGTAGGCGCGCTTGAACGACTCCGGAAGGATCATCCGGAAGTCCGGGGGCGTGGCGATCCGCCACCCGATCGAGGCCCCCAGGTACTTCAGCGTGAACTGCTGGATGACCGGCCCGCTCTGGTACTGGAAGAAGCCGTACCGGTCGATCTGGGCCACCTGGGCACCGCTCTCGGTGATCATCTGCTCGGCACCGACCGGTGTCGGCGCGGCGGCCTGCGGCGCGGTGGCGCCGGCCGGAGCCTCGGCCGGGTGCGCGGGGTGGTTCGGGGACTCCTGCTGGGAGTCCGGGAGCGGGGCGTCGTACTTCACGATCTTGGTCGTGGTGGTCCAGGTGGAGCCGGCCGGGATCCACTTGCTGCGGGCCTCGGGGGTCAGGAACTCCTGGGCGACGCTGAAGCTCGGGTCCTCCTGGTCGCCGGTCAGCGCCTGCAGGAAGCTGGTCACCAGCAACCCCGGCGACATCGAGGGCGTCGGTTCGTTGGCCAGGATGGCCACGTTGTTGCGGCTCTGGTTCAGCGGGGCGCTGCGGACGTCGCCCTTGGAGGGCGGCCCGGCGCAGGCCGCGGCGCCCGCGAGGGTGAGCAGGGCGAGCAGCACGGCGGCCCATCGGCGGGCCCGGTTCGCCGGGACCCGGCCGGGCTCGGCCGGCCCGCCCGGCCCGCCTGGCCCGCGTGGCCCGCCCGGCCGCCGGCGCGGGTCCTGCGGGGTCCGGCAGTCCATGGCGTCTCCTGGTCGCGGGGCGGACGGCGGCGGCCCGGCGGTCATCAGCGCTCCCCCACCCGGTCGCTGCCGCGGCCGGTGAGCCCGGTCAGGTCCGGGCCGCCGGTGTGCCGCGGCGGCGCGGCCGCGGCGCCCTCGGCGGCCAGCCGCGCGGCCTCGGCCTGGCGCTTGTGGTGTCGCGAGTCGTCCGGCTCCAGCGGGATCGGCGAGCGCACCAGCTCCATGCCGGCGGTGCAGGGCAGCGTCAGCCGGAACTGCGAGCCGCCGCCGGGTTCGCCCCAGGCCTGCAGCCAGCCGTGGTGCAGGTGCGCGTCCTCCAGCGAGATCGCCAGGCCCAGCCCGGTACCGCCGGTGGTCCGGGCCCGCGCCGGGTCGGCACGCCAGAAGCGCCCGAACACCAGCGAGGACTCGCCGGGCTTCAGGCCGACGCCGTAGTCGCGCACCGCGACCGCGACCGCCTCGGCGGAGGCGGCGACCTTGACCAGCACCGGCCGGCCCTCACTGTGCTCGATGGCGTTGACCACCAGGTTGCGCAGGATCCGCTCGATGCGGCGCGGGTCGATCTCGGCCACGCAGGGCCGGTCCGGCGCCACGATCCGGACGTCCGAGCCCTTGCGCTCGGCCAGCACCTGGCTGCTGTCGACCACCCGGCGCGCCAGCTGGCGCAGGTCCACCGGCTCGGCGTCCAGCACCGCGGCCCCGGCGTCGAACCGGCTGATCTCCAGCAGGTCGCCGAGCAGTTCCTCGAACCGGTCCAGCTGGGTCTGCAGCAGTTCGGCCGAGCGCGCGGTCGGCCCGGAGAAGTCGTCGCGGGAGTCGTGCAGGACGTCGGCGGCCATCCGGACCGTGGTCAGCGGCGTGCGCAGCTCGTGCGAGACGTCGGAGACGAACCGGCGCTGGACCCGCGAGAGCTCCTCGAGCTTGCGGATCTGCCGCTGCAGGTTGCCGGCCATGGTGTTGAAGGAGGTGGCCAGCCGGGCCAGGTCGTCCTCGCCGCGCACCCGCATCCGCTCGTCGAACGTGCCGTCGGCGAGCCGTTCGGCGATCCCGGCGGCCTGCCGGACCGGGGTCACCACCAGCCGCGTGACGAACCAGGCGACCCCGGCCAGGGCCAGGACCAGCACCGCGCCGGCGATCACGATCATCTCGTTGTCGAAGTTGAGCGCGTCGCTCTCGGTGGTGAACGGGAAGGCGTAGTACAGCTGGACCTTCCCCAGCTCGCCCAGGTTGAACGACGCGCCGTACAGCAGGCCCGGGGTCTTGTGGCCGGACACGGCGGTGCCGGGGGGCCCGTCGCCCGGCGTCGAGGTGACGTCGACGATCCCGCCGCCGGTCGTCTGCGGGCCGTACTCCAGGTCGGTGGTCTGGTACTGGACCTGGAAGCCGTCCGAGCCGTAAACCTGGAGGCTGTCCTTCAGGGCCTGCTGGATGCTCTGGTGCTGGATCCCGCCGCAGGTGTAGCCGGCGACCGGGAAATTGTGGACGGACGACAGCAGCACCACCTGGTAGGTGTCGCTGTTGGCGCCGCTGCACAGGTTCCGGACCATGGCGTCCAGGCTGTTGACCCAGGCGGCAAACGGCTGGCTGTTGGAACTGCTGGAACTGTTGGAACCGCCGGGGCCCAGGGATGCGTTCGGGTTGTTCTGCCGGATCGTCTCGGCGGCGGCCGTGATCGAGGCGCTGGCCTCGCTGAAGCCGCTGCTGGCCATGGCCAGCGACGAGCTCTCCTTGGCCTGCACCAGACCGTCGCGGATCTTGCTGTTCAGCATCCAGCCCAGCACGAACGCGATGACGATGGACAGCAGCAGGGTGAGCGACACCACGCGCAACTGCAGCGAGCCGCGCCAGGTCCCGGGCAGTTCCAGGACGGCGCGGCCGAAACGCCGGGCACCGCCGGTGAACTTCGAGACCCGCATCTACTTCCCCGTGCCGTTAAGCCGGACCGGCTTTGTAACCCACCCCGCGCACGGTGACCACGATCTCCGGGTTCTCCGGGTCGACCTCGATCTTGCTGCGCAGCCGCTGGACGTGCACGTTCACCAGCCGGGTGTCCGCGGCGTGCCGGTAGCCCCAGACCTGCTCCAGCAGCACCTCGCGGGTGAACACCTGCCAGGGCTTGCGGGCCAGCGCGACCAGCAGGTCGAACTCCAGCGGGGTGAGCGGGATCTGCCGGCCGTCGCGCTTGACCGAGTGGCCGGCCACGTCGATCGACAGGTCGCCGATGGCCAGGGTCTCGGGCTTGGGCTCGTCGGCGCGGCGCAGCCGCGCGCGCACCCGGGCCACCAGCTCCTTGACCTTGAACGGCTTGATCACGTAGTCGTCGGCCCCGGACTCCAGGCCGACCACCACGTCGACCGTGTCGCTCTTGGCGGTGAGCATGATGATCGGGACCCCGGACTCGCCGCGGATCAGGCGGCACACGTCGATTCCGTCGCGTCCGGGCAACATCAGGTCAAGCAGGACCAGGTCCGGCTTGAAATCACGGAAGACCTGCAGAGCCCGGTCACCGTCGGCGACGGACGTGGTCTCGAAGCCCTCGCCGCGCAGGGCGATGCCCAGCATCTCGGACAGGGCTATGTCATCGTCGACGATGAGGACACGACCTTTCATGCGGACTATCGTCGCATTACTTTCTGCTTTTGGTGAATCCCCGGTGCCACTGGGAAGGATCACGGGTGTTGGTGCGGGGGTGGCGCCGTCCTCGCGGCTGCCTGCATGCTGGGGTGCACACTCCCGGCGGCACGCCGGTCCGCGCCCGAGGAAGAAGCGTCCACGCAGCCCATGAGCCATCTCACCGGAGCGAACGCGCCTGTCGGCGACCCTGGTACGGCGTTCACGCCGGCCGGTCTCGGCCGGGGAGTCGTCCCCCTGCGTCCTTTGCAAGCGGGGGAAATCCTCGACGGCGCCGTGACCGCCATGCGCTCCTATCCCGGCGTCATGCTCGGGCTGTCGGCCCTGGTGGTCGCGCTCGGCCAAGCGGTGGCGATCCCGCTGGACTACCTCTATCTGCACTTCCTGGCCGGACTGGTCAACGGCAACACCACGCTGGGCAGCGGCACCGGGATCAACGACCTGGCGCTGCTGCGGCCCGGCGTGCTGCTGAACGCGCTGATCGTCTCGCTGCTGGTCGGGCTGCTGACCACGGCTGTGGCGCGGGCCGTGCTGGGCCGGCCGGTGACGCTGGCGGAGGTCTGGGCCCAGACCCGGCCGCGGCTGCTCCGGCTGCTGGGGCTCGCGCTGGTGATCTTCATCGTGCTGTTCGGGGTGCTGGCCCTGGGGATGCTCCCCGGCCTGCTGCTGGCCGCCGCCGGGAGCCCGGCCGCGGCCCTGGTGCTGGTGCTCGGGCTCGGCGGCGCGGCGGCGCTGGCGGTCAACCGGTGGGTGGCCTGGTCGCTGTCCGCGGCCGCGCTGGTGCTGGAGGACCAGCCGGTACGGCGGGCGCTGAAGCGGTCCTCGACGCTGGTCAAGGGCGGCTGGTGGCGGGTGCTGGGGGTCTCGCTGCTGGGGCTGCTGGTGTCCGAGATGGTCGCCGTGGTGCTCTCGGTGGTGCAGCAGGTGGTCGTGGGCTCGAATCTGAGCCCGGTGAGCGACAACGGGGACGGGACGTACTCCGGGCACCATGTCTCGCTGGTGTACGTGTTCCTCGGGGCGTTGTTCTCGGCGGGGATCCAGGCGGTGGTGTCGCCGTTCGCGGCGTCGGTGATGGCGCTGCAGTATGTGGACCGGCGGATGCGGCGCGAGGGGTTGGACATCCAGCTGGCGATGAGCGCTCGGGCGCGGCGTGACGGCTCGGCCGGGGCAGCCGGTGCGGCGAGCGCGGCAGGCGCGACGGCCGGCCTGGCGACCGCGGCGGCAGCGGCAGCCGGCGGCGGGCCGGAGCCGGGGAACGGCCCGGCCGCGTGACCGGTCCGGGGGCCCCGGTCACGCCACCGCCCGGCGTACCGATCACCGTCGGCCGCGACGAGGCACGCCGCGCGGCCGCGGACGAGCTGGCCAAACCGGTCTACGCGCACGCCCGGCCCTCGCTCACCAAGCGCGCCCTGGACTGGCTCGGACACCAGATCAGCACCTTGTGGGACAAGGCCTTCGGCAGCAGCTCGGGCGGCGGCAGCGAGGGCTGGACCGCCGTGCTGGTCCTCCTGGTGCTGCTGGTGGTGGCCGTGGTGGTGATCCGGCGGCGCTACGGGCCGATGCGGCGGCGGGTCACGGCCGACCGGGCGCTGTTCGACGAGGCGGCCCCGATGGACGCGGCCGGCTACCGGCGCACGGCCGAGGAGCACGCGGCCGGCGGACGCTGGGCCGAGGCCGTCCGGGCCCGGCTGCGCGCGGTCATCGCGGCGCTGGAGGAGCGGGCGGTCCTGGACCCGAGGCCGGGGCGGACCGCCGACGTGGCGGCGCGCGAGGCCGGGGCCCTGCTGCCGGACCAGGCGCCGGCGCTGCTCGCCGCGGCGCGGGTCTTCGACGACATCTGGTACGGCCAGAACGCGGCCGGGCCCGAGGACTACCAGCGGCTGGTCGCCGTCGACACCGCGGTCGCCGCGGCGCGGGTGCGCGTCGGCAGTGCGGCCGGGGCGCCGCCGGCCGGCGACCTGCCGCGGCTCGCCGAGACCCCGGCCGGCCGCCGGGACCCGTCGGAGCCGCGATGACCACGCTGCGGGCGTGGCGCTGGCCGGTGGCCGCGCTCGCCGTCCTGCTGC
Organism: Catenulispora sp. EB89; assembly: GCF_041261445.1. NCBI lineage: Bacteria > Bacillati > Actinomycetota > Actinomycetes > Catenulisporales > Catenulisporaceae > Catenulispora > Catenulispora sp. EB89. Next base: position 4,703 of record NZ_JBGCCU010000023.1, on the reverse strand, counting down.
TCGGAGCCCTGGTCACCGCGATCGCCATCGGCGGCAACGGCGGCGGGACGCTCGATCCGGACTCCGCCTCCCCCGACGGCGGCCGGGCGCTGGCCTCGCTGCTGCGCGACCGCGGCGTCACGGTCACCCCGGCCCGGACCACCGCCGACGCGCTGGCCGCGGTCCAGGGCGCGCAGGGCGACGCGACGCTGCTCGTCACCGATCCGGGACTGCTGACCCTGCTCCAGATCGACACGCTGGCCTCGACGCCGGTGGCGCGGCTGGTGGTCGTGCAGCCGGACCCGGAGTCGGCGCGGCTGCTGACCACGCAGACGGCGCGGGTGGACGCGCCGCCCGAGGGCTCGGGGCTGGTCGATCCGGCGTGTCCGGACGCCGACGCGACGGCCGCCGGGAACGCCGACATCGGCGACGGCGAGGTCTTCAGCGGCCTGACGAGCGGGTGCTACGAGATGTCCGGCGGGTACGCGCTGGCCACGGCGGCCGGGCCGTCGTCGGACGACACGGTGCTGGTCGGCAGCCGCACGCCGTTCCGCAACGACCGGCTCGCCGACCACGGCAACGCGGCCCTGGCGATGCGGCTGCTCGGCAAGCACCCGACGGTCGTGTGGTACCTGCCGGACGGCGCGGACCCGGGCGCGACGGCGTCGGGACAGAAGAGCTTCACCTCGGTCCTGCCGGCCGGCTGGCGCTGGGGCGCCCTGACGATGGTGCTGGCGATCGCGCTGCTGGCGCTGTGGCAGGCCCGGCGGCTGGGGCCGGTGGTCGCCGAGCGGATGCCGGTGGCGGTGCGCGCGGCCGAGACGGTCGAGGGCCGCGCCCGGCTGTACGAACGCGGCAAGGTGACCGACCGTGCGTCCGGGGCGCTGCGCGAGGCGACCCGCTCGCGGCTGGCCGCGCGGCTGGGGCTGCCGCGCGCGGCCGCGGTCGGCGACATCGCCGCGGCGATCGCGGCGCGCGGCGGGCCGGAGGCGGGCGCGACGCTGGCGGTGCTGGCGGGGGCGGTGCCCGCGGACGACGCGGGGCTGGTGGGATTGGCTTCGGCGCTGGACCGGCTGGAAGCCGAGGTCGGGCGGCTGTGAACGAGGGACAGGAGAGCGAGATGACGCAGCAGGACCCGGCATCCGGCGTGGGTGGGTTCGGGGGGTTCGGAGGCTTTGGCGGGTCCGGGGCGGCTGGGGCGGCTGGGGGATCCGGTGCTTCCGGCACTCCCGGCGTGTTCGACGGTGCGGCTCAGGCTTCTGGGTCGCCGGTATCAGGATCCGTGTCGGGAGCCGTGCCGGGTTCCGCATCGGGAACCGTGTCAGGATCCGCATCGGCTTCCGTCAGCCCCGAGGACGCCCGTACGGCACTGCTGGCGGTGCGCACCGAGGTCGCCAAGGCCGTGGTCGGCCAGGACTCGGCGGTCACCGGGCTGGTCATCGCGCTGCTGTCGGGCGGGCACGTGCTGCTGGAAGGCGTGCCGGGCGTCGCGAAGACGCTGCTGGTGCGCTCGCTGGCGGCGGCGCTGGCGCTGGACTCCAAGCGCGTGCAGTTCACCCCGGACCTGATGCCCGGCGACGTGACCGGCTCGGCGGTGTTCGACAGCCGGACCGCGGAGTTCTCGTTCCGCGAAGGCCCGGTCTTCACCAACCTGCTGCTCGCCGACGAGATCAACCGCACTCCCCCGAAAACCCAGGCCTCGCTGCTGGAGGCGATGGAGGAACGGCAGGTCACCGTCGACGGCCGCCCGCGACCGCTCCCGGAGGTGTTCCTCGTCGCCGCGACCCAGAACCCGGTCGAGTTCGAGGGCACCTACCCGCTCCCGGAGGCACAGCTGGACCGCTTCCTGCTGAAGCTGGTGCTCCCGCTCCCGGGCCGCGACGAGGAGATCGGCATCCTGGACCGGCACGCCAACGGCTTCGACCCCCGCGACCTGGACGCCGCCGGCGTCCGCCCGGTGGCGGGACGCGCGGACCTGGCGGCGGCCCGGGCCGCGGCACGCAAGGTGACGGTCAGCCGCGACGTCCTGGGCTACATCGCCGACCTGGCCCGCGCCACCCGGGTGTCCCCGTCGCTGTCCCTGGGCGTCTCGCCCCGCGGCGCCACGGCCCTGCTCAACACGGCGCGCTCCTGGGCCTGGCTCGCGGGGCGCGGCTACGTGACGCCGGACGACGTGCAGGCGCTGGCGAAGCCGACGCTCCGGCACCGGGTGCGGCTGCGCGCCGAGGCGGAGATGGAGGGCGGGACCGCCGACGGGGTGCTGGACGCGGTGCTCGGTGCGGTTCCGGTGCCGCGGTAGGCGGCGGGTGATGGCGATGGCGGGTGCGGCAGGTGCGGCAGGTGCGGCAGGTGCGGCAGGACAGGTCGCGGGGCTGAGGCGTGCGCGCGCGGTGTGCTGCGGATGCCCGGCGGAAGCGGCGACGAAGGCTGCTGCGGAGAGGCAGGCCGCGAGGCTGCGGCGTGCGCACACAGCGTTGTGCGGATGCCCGGCAGAATCCACTGCGGAGGCGCGGGTCGCAGGGCTGCGGTATACGTGCGCAGTGTTCTGCGGATGCCCGGCAAAGGCAGAGCGCTCATGCGCGCCCGATCCCAAGGCTCGGTTCGCGGAGGCTGCCCGACGCCGATGCGGTTCCACTTTTGGGCGCGCAGCCGCTGCCATCATGCCGCTAGGGGCGCCGTCATGGCCCTGACCTGGCGTGCCGGCGCCTTGGCCGCCCTCGGCGCGGTGTTCGTCGGCGTCGTGCTGCCGTCGTGGGTGGGGATCGCGGTGGTGGCGGCTGTCATCGCGGTCGGGGTGGCCGTCGACGTTGCCTTGGCCGGTCCCGTGCGGACGCTTCAGTTCGAGCGCGGTGGCGACACCACCGTGCGGCTCGGCACCACGGCCCGGGTGCAGCTGGTCGTCACCAATCCTTCGGGGCGACGTGTGCGGGCGCTGATCCGCGACGCGTGGCCGCCGTCCGCGGGGCTGCAGGGCGTCGCGCGGTCGGCGAACCGGCTGGCCGACCCGACCATCGTGCAGCCCCGGCACGCGGTCACGATCCCGGCTGGCGAGCGTCGGCGGATCGAGTCGGTTCTGGTGCCGACCCGGCGCGGCGATCGACAGGCCGAGCATGTCAGCGTCCGCTCCTTCGGCCCGCTCGGCCTGGCCGCGCGGCAGCGCACGATGCGCAGCCCGTGGCGCGTGCGGGTACTGCCGCCGTTCCTGTCCCGGCGGCACCTCCCCTCGCGCCTGGCACGCCTCCGCGAGCTCGACGGCCGCACCTCGCTGCTGGTGCGCGGGCAGGGCACGGAGTTCGACTCGCTGCGCGACTACACGGTCGGCGACGACGTCCGCTCCATCGACTGGCGCGCCACGGCCCGCCGCCACATCGGCGACCACTACGACGTCGTGGTCCGCACCTGGCGCCCGGAGCGCGACCGCGCGATCCTGATCGTCCTGGACACCGGCCGCACCGCCGCGGGCCGCATCGGCACCGAGGAACTGGGCACCGACGGCGTCCGCCTCGACGCGGCCCTGGACGCCTCACTCCTCCTGACAGCCCTGGCCCTGCGCGCCGGCGACCGCGTGGACCTCCTGGCCTACGACCGCCACGTCCGCGCCGCCGTCACCCGCACCGCCGCCAGCCAGACCCTGGCCCGAGTCACCGAGGCCATGGCCGTCCTGGAACCGGAACTGGTCGAACTCGACGCCCGCGGCCTGGTGACCACCATCCTGAACCGCGCCTCCCAGCGCGCCCTGGTGGTCCTCCTGACAAGCCTGGACTCGGCCCCGATGACGGAAGGCCTCCTCCCGGTGATCGGCCGCCTCACGGCCCGCCACGAAGTCGTGGTCGCCTCCGTCGCCGACCCCCGCATCGAGCAGATGGCCCGAGGCCGCGGCGACGCCACAGCGGTGTACGAGGCCGCGTCGGCCGAGCGCGCCCGCGCCGAACGCCGACACGTGGCGGACCTGCTCGCCAAGCACCGGGTGACGGTGGTCGACCAACCGCCCGCACTCATCGCACCGGCACTGGCGGATGCGTACCTGGCACTGAAGGCAGCCGGGCGGCTGTAGGCAGAAGCAGCACTGATGGGCCGACGGGTCGGGGCCGGCGATCGTGCCCGGATTCTGACTGCGGCGCACCACGGACCGCGGGCCTGTTGGACAGGCACGGCGGATCAGCACAAATGCTGGGCCACGCCGGGATGCTCGCCAGCGCTCAATTCGCGATGAATCGGCGGAGGCGTGCACGGATCGAGCCAGGGCAGGCACCCAGACCAAACCAAGCAAGGAGGCTCGCCCGCGCTCGACTCGCGATGAATCGGTGGCGGCACGCGCGAATCGAGCCAGCGCGGCCACTTTGGGCAAGCCAAGCGAGCAGGCTCGCCAGCACTCGATTCGCGGCGAGCCAGCCCGGGTGTGAACGCGACCGCAGTGCGCGGATCGAGCTGGCGAAGGTGCATCGGCCAGGCCACGCGGCGAGGCTCGCAGGCATCCCTTTCGCAATCGGTGAGCGCGGAGGGCAAGTCCTGTCGCAGCGCCTGGATGCAAGCTGGCTGGCGCTCGTTCGCGATGAGTCAGCGTGGGCCGTACGCGCCCCGAGCCGGAAAAGCAGTAGACCCCCGATGGAAAACCATCGGGGGTCTACATGAAATTTAGTTCGGCCGCGTCCTACTCTCCCACCAGGTCCCCCTGGCAGTACCATCGGCGCTGGCGGGCTTAGCTTCCGGGTTCGGAATGGGAC